>NZ_JAVRHP010000001.1:0-137344 GCF_031846505.1 Autumnicola edwardsiae | reverse complement strand
AAAAGAAGGGAACGACTATGTGCCTTTGCGCCATGCCGCGCCCGTTTTTGGAAATACGCACCTTTTATGGCATAAAAAAAGACTGAAACTGGATATTTACGGAGAATATAACGGCGAATTTGAGTTTGAAGACCTGGCACCTTCAGAACAAAGCAAGGAATATCTCTACGCTATAGATGAAAAGGGAAATCCTTATTCTCCCGCCTGGTACACGATCAATTTGGCCGCCCGATACAAATTAAGCGAGCATTGGAACGCGACAGCTTCACTGGAAAATATTACTAATCAGCTTTACAGGACGTATTCTTCAGGAATTTCAGCAGCCGGAAGAAATTTTATTCTGGCTTTGAATTATAGTTTCTAGCTGTTACTGCGAGGTAGCAAAGCAGTCTGCATCTTATAGCTACAAATATTTTTCGAGTGCCTGGAAATGGCAATTTTCGACATAAAGAAATTTATTTGGCTGAAGCTGAAAATGATATCAGGTCGATAATTGCCATTTTTAAGGATCAGCCTTGGGGAGCTTAATTTTTTCAGTAAAGCTTATTCAGCATTAATGTGAGGATCAATTTTCCGGAGGTTTTGAAGTCAGATTTTAATTATTTTAGCTTCAGTAATACAGGTATTTTTCGGTTTTAATATTTAAATCCTGATTTTTCCGGCTTAAAAACCCTTCTGGTCTTTTCAGGTATCGATTCCCGGGATAGGATTTTCTTTTTATGTCTCGCTCTTTTGTCAAAATTGATTAATTTCGCACATCATTCGAAATTTCGACAAAATGAGCAATAAGTTCCCTGAATATAAAGGACTTGACTTACCAAAAGTTGCAGAAGAAACTCTATCCTGGTGGAAAGAGAACAAGATATTTGAAAAAAGTGTGACCTCGCGGGAAGGTGAAGAGCAATTCATTTTCTTTGAAGGCCCGCCGTCGGCAAATGGATTGCCGGGAATTCATCACGTTATGGCCCGTGCGATTAAAGATATTTTTTGCCGCTATAAAACCCAGAAAGGATTTCAGGTGAAACGTAAAGCCGGTTGGGATACCCACGGTTTACCGGTAGAACTTGGTGTTGAAAAAGAACTTGGGATTACCAAAGAAGACATTGGTACAAAAATAAGTGTTGAAAAATACAATGACGCCTGTAAAAATGCAGTAATGCGTTACACCGATGTGTGGAATGACCTTACTGAAAAAATGGGTTACTGGGTAGATATGGACGATCCATATATTACCTATAAATCCAAATACATGGAAACGGTGTGGTGGCTGCTTTCCGAAATTTATAAGAAGGGATTAATTTATAAAGGCTATACCATTCAGCCCTACTCACCAAAGGCGGGTACCGGTTTGAGCTCCCACGAGCTTAACCAGCCGGGAACTTATCAGGATGTCACCGACACCACGGTAACCGCTATGTTTAAAATTATTCCCTCTACTATTAGGCCAGACAAAAAGATGCTCTTTGGGGGGACGGATATAAAACCTTTTGATGAAAAATTAGTAGAGAATGCTTTTTTTATTGCGTGGACAACTACTCCATGGACATTGCCCAGTAATACGGCCCTTACTGTAGGCAAAAATATAACATATGTTTTGGTTAAGACTATTAATCAGTATACAGATAAAGAAGCGTACGTAATATTAGCAAAAGATCTTTTAGGAAAATTATTTCCTAAGCCAAATTTGGGTGCTTTAATTAAAAAATTTAGTAAAGACCCTCTAACCAAAAATCCCAAAGAAAGAGCGCAATCTGTAATAAAAGAATATGAAGATCGTATAATAAAGGAATTTAAAGGGAAAGATCTTGTAGGGATAAAATATGAGCAGTTATTGCCTTATGCCCAGCCATATAACAATCCTGAAAATGCTTTTAGAGTAATTTCAGGAGACTTTGTAACTACAGAAGATGGTACGGGAATCGTACACACGTCACCTACCTTTGGTGCAGATGATGCGCTGGTTGCGAAGCAGGCAACGCCGGAAGTTCCACCATTGCTGGTTAAAGACGAAAATGATAATCTGGTTCCGCTTGTAGATTTGCAGGGAAAATTCAGAAAGGAACTTGGAGAGTTTGCCGGAAAATATGTGAAGAACGAATATTATGACGAAGGAGAAGCTCCGGAGAAATCTGTAGATGTTGAAATCGCGATAAAACTGAAAGAAGAAAATCGTGCCTTTAAAGTTGAAAAATATGTGCACAGTTATCCAAATTGCTGGAGAACAGATCGCCCTATTCTTTATTACCCATTAGATTCCTGGTTTATAAAAGTAACAGATGTTAAGGACCGGATGCATGAATTGAATCTCGGCATCAACTGGAAACCAAAAGCTACGGGAGAAGGGCGTTTTGGAAACTGGCTGGCGAATGCCAACGACTGGAACTTGTCCAGAAGCAGGTATTGGGGAATTCCGTTGCCAATCTGGAGAACAGAAGATGGACGGGAAGAAAAAATAATCGGTTCTATTGCACAGCTAAAGGAAGAAATGGGCAAAGCTGTGGCGGCTGGCGTGATGGACAAGGATATTTTTGAAGGTTTTGAGCCGGGAAATATGAGTGATGAGAACTACGAGCAGGTAGACCTTCATAAAAATGTGGTAGACGGGATTACACTTATTTCTGAAAGTGGTAAGCCTATGAAAAGGGAGGCAGATCTTATAGATGTGTGGTTCGATTCCGGTTCTATGCCTTATTCCCAGTGGCATTATCCGTTCGAAATGCCCCCTAAATCCCCCAAAGGGGGACAAACCATCCCTAAATATCAAACCGCCAGGAAATCTTCTTATCATCTTTTAAAAGAGAAAGCTGAAGAGCGAAAAAACAACCCCACTGATGCTGAAAAAATCTTATGGGAAGGTTTAAAAGGAAAAAAACTGGCTGGCTATAAATTTAGAAGGGAACATATAATTGATGAATATATTGTTGATTTTGTTTGTTTAGCTAAAGGTTTAATTATAGAAGTTGATGGCGGGTATCACAATGATCCCAAAATTCGAGAAAATGACGATTTCCGAAGCAAATATTTAAAGGACAATTTTAATTATTCTGTAATTCGTTTTACTAACGAGGAAGTAATCGGGAATCTTGAAGTAGTTCTTGATCAAATTGAAGAAGCACTTATCAAATCTCCCCTTAGGGGCCAGGGGGCTTTTAAGGCAGATTTTATTGCTGAAGGGGTAGACCAGACACGTGGTTGGTTCTACACGCTCCATGCCATAGCAACCATGATATTTGATGATGTTGCTTATAAAAACGTAGTTTCTAACGGACTTGTTTTAGACAAAAACGGACAAAAAATGTCCAAACGTTTAGGCAATGCGGTAGATCCTTTCGAAACTTTGGCGGCTTTTGGTCCCGATGCGACCAGGTGGTACATGATTTCCAATGCCAATCCATGGGATAATCTAAAATTTGATATTGAAGGAATTGGAGAAGTACAACGTAAATTCTTCGGAACACTTTACAATACCTATTCTTTCTTTACGCTATATGCCAACATCGATACTTTCACTTATGCTGAAGATGAAATTGCACTGGAAGAAAGACCGGAAATAGATCGCTGGATACTTTCAGAATTGCATACGCTTATCCAGAACGTCGATAAATTTTATGCCGATTATGAGCCTACAAGGGCTACACGGGCAATTTCAGAATTTGTTCAGGAAAATCTTAGCAACTGGTTTGTACGCCTAAGCAGGAGAAGGTTCTGGAAGGGAGATTATGAGCAAGATAAAATTTCAGCATACCAAACTCTTTATACCTGTCTTGAAACAGTGGCGAAGTTAGGTGCTCCGGTTGCTCCATTCTATATGGATAAACTTTACAAAGATTTAAACAAGGCAACCAATAAGGAAAGATTCGAATCTGTACATTTGGCTCAGTTTCCGCAGTTTGAGGAAAAGTTTGTTGATAAGTCTTTAGAACGAAAAATGGAGAAGGCACAAATCATTTCTTCCCTGGTACTTTCGCTTAGAAAAAAGGAAATGATAAAAGTGAGGCAGCCTTTGCAAAGAGTAATGATACCGGTACTGGACGAGCGGCAGAAGGAAGAAATCCTCGCGGTTCAGGATCTGATAAAATCTGAAGTTAATGTAAAGGAACTGGAGCTTATAGATGATGCTTCAGGCATACTGGTGAAGCAGGTAAAACCAAATTTTCGTGTACTTGGGCCGAGATTTGGAAAAGATATTAAACTGATTGTTAGCAAGATAAGTCAATTCACTTCTGAAGAGATAGCGCAGGTGGAGCGTGCGGGCAGTATTGACATTGAAGTTAATGAAAAAATGATTAATTTGGCAATCGATGAGCTGGAAATAACCTCGCAGGATATTGAAGGTTGGACGGTAGCCAGTAGTGGTAACATTACGGTAGCCCTTGATGTAAGTATTTCTCCGGAATTGAAGAAGGAAGGAGTTGCCCGGGAACTAATTAACCGTATCCAGAATATGCGTAAAGATTCTGGTTTTGAAGTAACAGATACAATTAACGTGACCCTACAAAAGGACGGCATAGTCGAGGATGCCGTTAATGAAAATATAACTTATATTAAAAATGAAACATTAACTGCAAATCTCGAGTTTGCAGATGTGCTTGAAGAGGGTTCTCCTGTAGAATTTGATGAAATAAGCACAAAATTGTTTATTAAAAAACATTAAACCTATGTCTACAACAGATATTAAAGAGAGGTACAGCGATGCAGATTTGGCGGAGTTTAAGGCTCTAATCCAGAAAAAGATTGCTAAGGCCCAGGAGCAACTGGAGATCTATCAAAATGCCTACAAGAATGATGGAAACAATGGGACCGATGATACCTCTCCTACATTTAAAGCGTTTGAAGAGGGAAGTGAAACCATGAGTAAAGAAGCTAATTCCCAGCTTGCCATTCGTCAGGAGAAATTTATAAGGGATCTAAAAAATGCTTTAACGCGTATCGAGAACAAAACTTATGGGATATGCCGTGTCACTGGAAAACTTATCGCAAAAGAGCGTCTTTTGCTTGTGCCACATGCGACACTAAGCATAGAAGCTAAAAATCTACAGCGGTAACAAACCGTTCTAAAATTATGAAGAACGCTCCTGTTGATAGTAACATGGAGCGTTTTTGATTTTTGTGATGAGGGTAATTTTTTTAGTTATATGGTTTTTTCTCGGAATTTTCTTGGGCAGTGCTCAGAAGGAGACCCGTGAAGTTTTGGATGCCAGCGACATTCGAAAAATTGAAATCTATGCCGATGAGGTACATAAAATAAGCCTGAGCACCGTTAAATCGGAAAAAGTAATTATTTCCACGCATTCTGAAGGAGAGTATTACAACGATATCTCCCTTGTTACCCAGGAAGAGGAGCACAACTTAAAACTGACCACCAGGTATCCTGATGCCTTAACCGGAGGGTATGATAAGCTTAGTGCACACAAGGTAATTTCTATGGAAATAGAACTACAGGTTCCCGAAAATATTCAGGTGTATGTTAGTTCAAATCTGGCCTCGGTAGTAGCCAGGGGAATCTATGAGAATTTTTATGCAGATTTAAAAAGTGGCTACTGCAGGCTTTCCCCTTTTATTGGAAATGCTATTGTAAATACCTACAAAGGAAATATTTATGTAGAGACGACATTTGCCAATATAGAAGCGGAATCGCGAAATGGAGAGGTGCGTGTCCCGAAAGAAATGCAAGGAGCTAACCTTCTAAAACTGAAATCTATTAATGGGGATATTAGTGTCTTTAAAACTAAATAATATTAGTATTTTTGGTTCGTTTTTAACTTAAACTATTCATGTCTCTAAAAAAAGCCGGCTTAATTATTTTTCTGGTACTGTTAATAGACCAGATCTCCAAGATCTATATCAAAACAAATTTTACTTTAGGGCAGGAACTTCCGGTACTGGACTGGTTTAGCATTCTTTTTGTCGAAAACGAAGGAATGGCCTGGGGAACTAAAATCCCCGGTACTTATGGAAAACTAATTTTAACTTTATTCCGGTTGGTTGCCATTTTCGGTATTGGTTACTGGCTGTGGGATTCTGTTCGTAAAAATGCTTCCAGAATTCTCATCACCTCCATTGCATTTATCTTTGCCGGGGCAATGGGAAACATTATAGATTCTGTTTTCTACGGAATTGTTTTTGAGGATAGCTATGGCCAGGTAGCACAATTTATGCCGGAAGGAGGGGGATACAGTACCCTTTTTCATGGAAAAGTTGTAGACATGCTTTATTTTCCTTTGTATGAAGGTTATTTGCCGGAGTGGATACCTTTTTGGGGTGGAAATTACTTCACCTTTTTTGAGCCTGTCTTTAATATTGCAGATAGCGCAATAAGCATTGGGGTAATTCTTCTGCTTATCTTCAATAAAAGAGCTTTCCCAAAGCACGAAGAAGAAAACTAAGCGGCAGGTACCTGCCTTCCAAAGATTTTTTCAAACTTTTTAAGCTCTATTGGTTTAATAAGATAATCAGTTACCATATTAATGGATTTTGCCCTCTCTAAATCTCTTGGATCTATAGAAGAACTCACTACATAAAGGGTAACTTTCTTCTTAAAGTTATTCTTAATTTTCACAAATTCATTCAGAAATTCCCAACCATCCATCACTGGCATGTTTAAATCAAGAAATATAATTTCGGGAAGCCGGTCCTCAGTCATACCGTTAAGGATGTATTTAAAATAATCCAGGGCTTCTTTCCCGTTTTTATAAATCAAAAGATTTTCTGAAAGTTGTTTAATTTCAATGATTTTTTTTACCAGGTTCACGTATATCTTATCATCATCGATAATACATGCCAGCTCTACTTTTTGCCCCATAATAAATAGCTCTAAAACATTATTTTAAAAGTGGTCCCGATACCCACTGTGCTCATAACAGAAATAGAACCTCCCAATGCCTCCACCTGATTTTTAGTGATAAACAGTCCAATTCCCTTTGCGTCTGGATTTTGATGAAAGGTCTTGTACATCCCAAACATCTTATCCCCATGTTGATCGAGATCTATGCCTATACCATTGTCGCTAATTTCCATAAATTCCTTTCCGTTAGAAACATAAGTCTGAATATAAATAACCGGTCTTCTGCCCTGTTGTTTATATTTAATGGCATTTGTAACTAAATTTAGTAAAATACTTTCAAGATACTCAGGGATATACAAGATTTCTTTTAGGGAATTAAATTCAGCGACGATTTTTGCATTTTCCCGATTAATTAAGGAAGAAATAGATGCTAGGACAAAATCCAGAGCATCATCAAACTTCACTTTTACCTTTTCCTTGGCTAAAGTTGTTTGGATACTTACCACGTCGTTGAGATGAGCAATTGCTGTATCCAGGTTTTCTGAAATATAGTTAACGTTGTCGAGTAAATCCAGCTTATCCTTATCTGTATCTGCTTCCTTTAAGAGTTCTACGACAAGGCTTAGGTTGCTACTGTGGGATCTAAGGTTATGAGATACAATATGCGCAAAGTTAAAAAGACGGGAATTTTGGGCGGCAATAATGTCCAGGGAATTCTGAAGATTGATGTCGTTGGTCTTATTTTCGTCGATATCCTGGAAAACACCCCTTATCCCAATTATTTGCTGGTCCTGGTTGTAGACCGGCTTCCCCGTGGCGCGTATCCAAAATTCCCTGTTATAAAGGGTTAGCATTTTGAGCTCGATTTTAAATGGAATCCCGTATAGTTCACATTTATTAAAAGCAGCATTTATTATATGATGATGCTCCGGGGCATAAAACTTTAATCTTTCCGCGTATTCGGGGTTAAAGTCCTGGGGGCAATCCATAATTCTCTTGGTCACATTGTCCCAGTAGATATTCTTATCCACAATATCTACATACCATCCACCTGTAGAAGTCATTTCTGCAGTTTCCCTGTAATAGAAGAAGTTTTCTTCTATAGTATACTGGTCACGTTTGCTCTGGTGGATGTTTACAAAGAGTAATACCGCTGTTTCCCGTAAGCTCTTGTCTTTATTTTTAAGGTTTCTGCATTCAAACCATCGATATTTGCCATTTTCGAGGCGCATCCTTATTTCGAAGCTGAAAGTCTCATTTTCCTGTATTAGTTTTTCAAAATTTACTCTGAAGTCGTAGCGATAGTCTGGGTGGAGAATTTCCTGAACAAAAAATTCATAAGAATCATTTGTAGCGTTTGGATCGCCAATTAGAGTAGTAAAATGATCAGACCAGTGGATATTTTTGCTAAAAAGGTCTATTTTCCAATAAGCTATATCAAAATCCTCGAGGATACTATTTAGCTGGAGATCATTGAGCATTAACCGGGGAATATTTAGATAAAAATAGGCTAATGTGAATTGTCCTACAAATAATTTTAACTTTTATTAAAGCTGTAGGTGTATTTAGGTGTGACACAGTAGTCTAACGGGACGTCTGACTGGTAGATGTCTTCAATTTCTTCTTCGGCTTCAAAAAATGAGAGTCCAATTTTAAGAACATCTGCCCTACACCCTGCCAAAAACTGATCATAAAAACCTTTTCCGTAGCCCACGCGGTGTCCCCATTGGTCAAAAGCGAGAAGCGGGATAAAGACAACTTCAATTTTCCCTGTGTCTATTTCAATCCCATCCTGTGGTTCCGGGATATTCCAGCGATTCTTTTTTATAACCGTAGTATCTGTTAAAAGGTAATTAACCAGTTTATTGGTAGGAGCATCGGTTTTTGGCAGTACTACATTTTTGTCTTTTCCCTGTAAAATATGGAGGATAGGTTCTGTGTTAACTTCCTTTTGCTCTGCTATACTAAGAAAAAGATGATAAAAGCTGTAGTCCCAGATAGGCAATTCTAGTAGTTGATTGGCTATTTGCAGGCTTAGATCTTCTATGGTTTCTACAGACAAATCCAGTCTTAGCTCCTTATATTTCGCTCTCAGAAAACTCTTCTTCATTTCTCTTTTTTGGTAGTGAAATATGAAAAACAGCATCTCCCTGGTAAACTATTGGAGACTCGTTTACATTAATTACATAACCTTCATTTGCAGACTTTATTTTATGCCTGAATTTGCCATAAGGGTCGGTAATGGTAGCGATAAATTCCCCCTTTTCAACATGTTTGCCACATGGGATTTTCACGTGTAGAAGTCCGCTGTACTTGGCACGCATCCAAAAAGTATTTTCGATAATAACCGTTTCTGTAATCGAATCGGGATAATCAAATTTTGGATTTAGCATGTCCAGGTGACTTAGAATTCGTGTGGCGCCATCCACTCCATGCCTTGCGATTTCTTTATTGCTGTTGGCAGATTTTCCACCTTCAAAAAGCAGAACCGGAATTCCCAGTTTTGAACAGGTTTCTCTGTAAGACTTTGTTATTGTCTTGGAATTAATGGTAAATGGGGCATTAAAAATATGAGCATACTTAAGGCTTTCCTCGTCCCCCTTCTTTATTCTTATTTGTGGTGCATTAAATCTACTTGCTCCCCCTGTATGGAAATCAAGGCAAAAATCGGCGATAGGAAGAATCTTTTTTACAAACTGATAAGCGAACCTACTGGCCAGAGAGCCGTGTTTGGTGCCGGGGAAAACCCGGTTCAGGTCCCGACCATCGGGAAATTCTCTTGTGAGCGTAAGAAAACCGAAGATATTGACAACTGGAATGCAAATTATCGTACCTCTCTGAGGCCTATTAATTCCTTTGGAAATAATTTGGCGTACAATCTCTACCCCGTTTATCTCATCCCCATGAATACCTGCTGTGAGCAATACAACCGGCCCTGGTTTTTTTGAGCGTTCAATGATAACCGGCACTTCCACAGATGTGGTGGTGTAGAGCTTGGCCATGTTAAAATTAATTGTTGCACTCTTACCCGGTGGAATTCTTTTTCCCAGTATTTCCAGGACATTGTCCTTATCTATTTGTGGCATAAATTATACATTTCGCTCTATGTACCTAATTATGGTTTTGGCTATGTCCTTTCCTGTGGCAGCTTCAATGCCTTCAAGACCTGGAGAGGAATTTACTTCCAGGATAAGAGGGCCCCTGGCGCTCTGCAGCATATCAACACCCGCAACTCCAAGGCTCATTGCTTTTGCGGCTTTAATGGCGGCATTCTCCTCTTCGTCTGAAAGTTCAATGATTTCAGCCGATCCCCCCCGGTGTAGGTTGGAACGAAATTCCCCTTCTTTTCCCTGGCGTTTCATGGCACCAACCACATGCCCGTCTACCACAAAAGCACGAATATCGGCCCCGCCGGCTTCCTTAATAAATTCCTGAACGATAACCCTTGCCTGCAACCCATTAAAAGCTTCAATAACAGATTCGGCTGCATTATCTGTTTCTGCAAGAACAACTCCAAGCCCCTGTGTTCCTTCCAGTAGTTTTATGATGAGCGGTGCACCACCAACGTGTTCTATAACTTCCTTAACATCTTTAGAATAGTTTGTAAAGACGGTTTTAGGTAATCCCAGCCTGGCACGGGAAAGGATTTGCAGGCTCCTTAATTTGTCCCGGCTTCTTACAAGGGCCTGAGATTCTGTAGTAGTAAAAACACCCATCATCTCAAATTGCCTTACCACGGCAGTTCCAAAGAAAGTAACCGAAGCTCCGATTCTTGGAATCACAGCGTCTGCTCCTTCAATAGCTTTTCCTTTGTAAAATATGGTGGGTTTCTTTTTTTCAATAACAAGATCGCACTTTACGGGATCTATAACTTCAACCTCATGATCACGTTTTCTGGCAGCTTCCACCAGGCGTTTGGTTGAGTAAAGGTTGCTATTTCTGGATAGGATTTTTAGATTCATTTTCTTTCTGATTATTAGAGACGTTTGTTAGTTCTGTATCGACTATAAATTTTTTGGTGAGAAATTTTCTCCCGATAAGAACCGGAAATCGCATTTCCTGACGCGAGGACAAAGAAAGGGAAATTTTAAAAACCTTATTAAAAAGTTTAATATTGGATTGTACCTGATATCTCTTTTGAATAATACCGTTACTACTACGTACAAAGACAATATCATAATCGTCGAATATAATTTCTTTGCCGTTGTACAAAGGATGCTCTTCATCAAGAAAAGAGCAGTAGAGTTTTTCGTCCTTTTCTTCAATATTTTCGCAGTGTATAGAAGAAGTATAGGCGCCGGTATCAATTTTTATCGCAATGTCGTATAACTTAAGGGCCGGGAAATCAGCTTTGTCAAACCTGCCTATCACTATTTTCTCCATATTGCAAGATAATAAAATAGCCTGCCTTTCTTCTTAAGGAATTCTGAAAATAGTTTTTTGTAAAAGTTTGGAAGGAATCAGCGTTATAACTCCCGGGTACTTTTTTTAAGTTCAAATAGAAGTTCAGAAATTTTTACTTCGGAAAAAGTTCTGTTAGAAGAATGTCAGTATAGGCTGAAGTTAAATTTCCGGCTGGTACGGTTTGTGTGCAAAGTAAATTGAAATTGCAGCACACTACTTCAGAAATTATAATTGTTAATGTCGTGGTAATTAACTGAAGAAGCCTTTAAAATTTTATTTTTGCAATTACAGTTTGAACTTTAACTTTATCTTCACAACCTGTTGAGGGCATGAAGAAGAACAGCGTTTAAGCATCAATGAATTATTATACGGTTAATTTTCTGACACCAGAAATTTTACTAAAAAAGTACGACTTATACCTTATAAATAACAAAAATGAAGAGAAGAGACCTCATTAAAACCCTTGGAATATCTGCAGTAGGACTGGCGACAGTGCCTTTTTGGATCGATTCCTGGACAGCGGAGGAACTACCCGAAGCAAACGGCGATATAAACGACGATCAAAAGCTAATGTTGGCAGGAATGGTAGATACCATTATCCCTGCTACAGATACACCCGGAGCCAAAGAACTTGAAGTAGATCGCTTTGTGCTTGTGATGGTAAATGACTGTTTTGAAAAAGAAGTTCAAAAGGAATTTGCGGCGGGTTTTAATAGTGTAGACGAGGCTAGTAAAGACCAATATGGAAAAGCTTTTGTAGAACTTTCGGGTGCAGAAAGGCACGAAATTTTAAACAAAATGCTGGCAACAGAGAAATCATCAGATAAAAAGATCAGTTTTGTTCCTTTTGTAAAAGATCTAACCATAGCAGGTTATACTACCTCTAAATATGTTTTGGAAAATATCCTGGATTATGAGCAGGTACCTTCAAGGTGGGATGGAAGTTTTCCGGTTAATCAAGAAAAATATTACAACGCATAATTATGGCATACTTTAATATAGATGGAGTAGAAGAAAGAACTTATGATGCAATTGTTATTGGCTCTGGCATTAGTGGGGGATGGGCAGCTAAGGAATTAACTGAAAAAGGGCTGCGCACCTTGGTTCTGGACCGTGGTAAAGATGTAAAACATGTGGTAGATTACCCTACTACCAGCTTACATCCATGGGAAATGGATCATAGGGGAACGCTGCCACTTGAAGTAAAAAAAGAAAATCCTATTGTAAGTAAATGCTATGCCTTTAAAGAAGACGCATCCCATTTTTTCTCTAAGGACGATGAACATCCTTATGTACAGGAAAAACCTTTCGACTGGATAAAAGGATACCAGGTTGGTGGAAAATCATTACTCTGGGCAAGACAGGTACAGCGCTGGAGCGATTTCGATTTTGAAGGACCTGCAAGGGATGGCTTTGCTGTAGACTGGCCAATACGCTATAAAGATTTGGCTCCCTGGTACAGCTACGTTGAAAAATTTGCCGGAATATCCGGGAATAAAGATGGACTTCCCGAATTACCTGATGGTGAATTTTTACCACCGTACGAACTGACAAAAGTAGAAAAGTACTTTAAAGAAAAGGTAGCGGAAAAATATGGTGATCGTCACGTGATTGTTGCACGCTGCGCACACCTTTCAGAACAAAAAGATATCCATAAACAACAGGGGCGGGTACAGTGCCAGAACAGGGTATTGTGCCAGAGGGGTTGTCCTTACGGAGGCTACTTTAGTAGTAATTCTTCAACTTTACCGTGGGCCGAGAAAACTGGAAACCTCACCTTAAAACCTGATTCTGTTGTAGAATCGCTTATCTACGATGAAGAAAAAGAAAAGGTTACAGGTGTACGCGTAATTGATGCTCACACCAAGGAAGTTACAGAGTATTTTTCAAAGATTGTTTTTGTAAATGCGGCGGCTGCAAACACGAACCTTATCTTGCTTAATTCCAAATCAAAACGTTTTCCCAACGGTCTTGGGAATGACAACGGACTTCTTGGTAAGTATTTTGCTTTTCATAATTACAGGGCCCGGGCGACTGCAGAATACGATGGTTTTACAGATTTTACTACAGATGGAAAAAGGCCTACCAGTGGATATATTCCAAGGTTCAGAAATATTCATAAGCAGGAAACCAACTTCTTAAGGGGGTATGCTGCAGGTGTTAGTACTTACCGTAGTGAATATACCAGCGAGGATGGATTAGGAGTAGCTTTAAAAGAAAACCTTGCCAAACCAAAGCTAGGGCCATGGAGGATTGGAAGCCATATGATGGGCGAGACGATTCCCAAAGAGAGCAACCTTATTAGCCTTAACAATAGTAAGAAGGATGAATGGGGAATCCCGCTGCTCAATTTTGATGTAGCGTATGATGATAATGATGAAAAGATGATCGAGGATTATTTTGAACAGATCACCGAAATGTTTGAAAGCGCCGGATTTACAAATATCCGCACCAGCGATTCCAAACAGGCTCCCGGACTGGATATCCACGAAATGGGCGGCGTTCGTATGGGTAAAGACCCAAAAACCTCTTTGTTGAATGAGTGGAACCAGTTGCACACTTCTAAAAATGTTTTTGTGACAGATGGTGCCTGTATGACTTCAACAGGTACTCAAAATCCATCTTTAACCTATATGGCACTTACCGCCAGGGCAGTGGATTATGCTGTTAAAGAATTGAAGAACGGAAATATTTCGTAGGCTGAAAGGACGATTTATTAAGAGAAAAACCATCGGTAGTAGCTGCAAACCGGTGGTTTTTCTGTTTTAAATTTTAAAATTCACGGCGGCATTAAGCGCAATAAATTTTATCTTTGAAGTAATGGAAAAGCCTGCATTGGAAGTACAACTGCAAACTCTGCCCGACAGTCCCGGGGTGTACCAGTATTACGATAAGAACGGGAAAATCCTGTATGTGGGGAAGGCGAAAAACCTTAAAAAAAGGGTCACTTCCTACTTTACCAAACGTCACGACTCTCACAGGATAGGCGTAATGGTGAAGAAGATTAAGGAAATCAAGCATATTGTGGTTGCTTCGGAAACCGATGCGCTGCTGCTTGAAAATAACCTTATTAAAAAGCATCAGCCGCGGTTTAATGTGATGCTAAAGGATGATAAAACCTATCCCTGGATTTGTATTAAAAATGAACGATTTCCCAGGGTTTTCCCAACACGCAGGCTAATTAAAGATGGTAGCGAATACTACGGGCCCTTCACCAGTTTTAAAACTGTAAATACACTTCTGGACCTTATTAAAGGCTTGTACAAACTCAGGACCTGTAATTATGATTTGGCTGAAGATAAGATCGAAAATGGCAAATATAAGGTGTGCCTTGAGTATCATCTGGGAAATTGTGAAGGTCCTTGTGAAGCAAAACAGGCAGAAGAAGATTACAACGGGAATATTGAAGCCATAAGGCAGATCGTAAAAGGAAATTTTAAAGATTCCCTCCAGCAATTTAGAAATCAGATGAAAGTGCATGCTGAAAATATGGAATTTGAAGATGCCCAGCGAATCAAAGAAAAAATTAATGTACTTGAGAATTACCAGTCGAAGTCTACGGTGGTGAATCCCAGGATCAACAATGTAGATGTTTTTTCCATCACCAGTGACGAAGGTTATGGCTATGTAAATTTCCTTCAGATTTCCCATGGCGCTATTATCAGGTCGCATACTATTGAAATGAAGAAAAAGCTGGACGAAAGTGACCAGGAACTGCTGGAATTGGCAATTACCGAGATAAGGCAGCGCTTCAATTCAAATTCAAAAGAAATTTATCTTCCCTTTAAAATTGAATTTGCGGAAGATGTAAAAGTCACCGTTCCGCAGTTGGGCGATAAGAAGAAGATTGTAGAGCTATCTCTCAGAAATGCCAAATATTACCGACAGGAGCGGTTTAAACAGATGAAAATTGTAGATCCCGACCGGCATGTGAAGCGTGTAATGGCACAAATGAAGGAGGATTTACGTTTAAATGAAGAACCGCGGCATATAGAGTGTTTTGACAACTCAAATATCCAGGGAACTAATCCCGTAGCTGCCTGTGTAGTCTTTAAAAACGGAAAACCGAGCAAAAAAGACTATAGAAAGTTCAATATTAAGACCGTGGAAGGTCCAAATGACTTTGCTTCTATGGAAGAAGTGGTTTTTAGAAGGTATAGAAGGCTTCTAAATGAAGGCGAAGAACTTCCGCAGTTAATTATAGTGGATGGTGGAAAAGGGCAATTATCGTCCGGAGTTAAAGCTTTGGAGACTCTGGGACTACGTGGTAAAATTGCAATTATCGGCATAGCGAAACGGCTGGAAGAGATTTTCTATCCAGATGATAATATTCCGCTTTACCTGGATAAAAAATCGGAGACTTTAAAAATCATTCAGCAGTTAAGAAACGAGGCGCATAGGTTCGGAATTACTTTTCATCGTAACAAAAGGAGTAAAGTTGCGTTAAATACAGAGTTGGAATCTATTACGGGAATTGGAGAAAAAACAGTTATTGAGTTATTGAAACAATTTAGATCTGTAAAGAGAATAAAAGAGGCTTCGCTGGAAAATTTGAGCGAAGTTATAGGAGCTTCTAAAGCCAGGACGCTATATGAGCATTATCATAAGGAATAAATGAAAAATATACTGATCATTTTTTTGTGTTTGCTAAGTTTTACGGGATTGTCCCAGCAAAAAGATGATCCTAAGGTTGGCCTGGTTTTAAGTGGTGGTGGAGCGAAAGGTCTTGCCCATATTGGCGCCTTAAAGGTTATTGAAGAAGCCGGTGTGCGCATAGATTTTATTGGCGGGAGTAGCATGGGCGCTATAATTGGAGGTTTATATGCTTCGGGTTATACCGCGCACGATCTGGATTCTATCTTTCATGAGACAAATTTCAATATTCTAATCCAGGATGACCTTCCGCGAAGCGCAAAAACCTTTTACGAAAAAGAAGATACAGAGAAATACGCGATAAGTCTTCCTTTTGATAATTTTAGGATTGGTCTCCCGTCAGGGCTTTCCAAGGGTCAGAATATCTACAATCTCATGTCACGTTTAACGATGCATGTAAACAACATCAATGATTTTAGCAAGCTTCCCATTCCGTTCTTTTGTATTGCTGCAGATATTGAAACCGGGGAAGAGGTGATTTTGGATAGTGGGTCTCTTGCTAAAGCGGTATCGGCCAGTGGTGCAATTCCTTCAATATTTAGTCCGGTGAAAATCGATGGGCGCCTGCTTACAGATGGCGGTGTGGCGAACAATTATCCTGTAGAAGAGTTAAAGCGGAGAGGAGCAGAAATTGTGATTGGGATAGATGTACAGGATAGTCTTATAGATAAGGATAAGCTTAGAAGTGTGCTTGATATTTTAACACAGATTGGCAATTTCAGGACGATTAGCGAGATGAAGGATAAGATCCCGCAGACCGATATTTACATTAATCCTGATATTTCGAGGTTCTCTGTAATATCCTTTAGTGAGGGCGAAGCTATTATCGACTCCGGAAGGGTCGCTGCAAAGGAGAAATATGGGCATTTGGAACAACTTGCGGCAAGGCAAAAAGATTTTAAGAGAGAATTAAAGAAGCAAGGGCAAGACAGCATTTATGTAACTAATCTTGAAATTAATGGTAACAATAGCTATCCGCAGTCCTATATTTTAGGAAAACTGAAACTTGGTGCTGAAAGGAAGTTGACGTTCGAAGATCTTAACGTAGGAGTAAATAATTTATCGGCTACCGGAAATTTTAATAAAATCAGCTATAATCTTATTCCAGATGAAGGGGGGCAGGAATATACGTTAAACATGGACATCGAGGAAAGCGAGAATAAGTCTTTTCTCCGGCTGGCACTGCATTACGATGAACTTTATGAAAGCGGAGTCTTGCTGAATTTTACCCGCAAAAGCTTGCTTTTTACCAATGATGTGACTTCTATAGATGTGGTTGTTGGGGATTATTTCAGGTATTACTTCGATTATTATATAGATAAGGGTTATTACTGGAGTATAGGGCTTAAATCACGATATAATAACTTTAAAAAAGACATTTCTTTTGATTTTGCCAACCAAAACGGGGATTTGAGAAATATTGGGGTGGCAAACATTGGTGTAGATTACCGCGATATCACTAATCAGTTTTATGTGGAGACACTTTTTCAGCAGGTATTTTCTTTTGGGATGGGTGCCGAGCATAAATATTTGGATATTACTTCTGAAGTTTTTCAGAATGAAAATGGCGAAAGCGGAAACTCTGTATTTGAGGATAATAATTATTACAGTGCTTTTGGTTATTTAAAGTTTGATTCGTACGACAATAAATATTTCCCGAGCCAGGGAATCTATTTTGACGGTGATTTCCATGTTTACCTGTTTTCTTCAAACAACGATTTTGCTGAATTTTCTATTGCAAAGGGAAAAGTAGGTTACGCTGCCACACCTTTTAAAAAATTTACTACCCGTATTTCTGCAGAAACGGGATTCAAGATTGGAAATGACAACATAAACACGCTCGATTTCTTTTTGGGGGGTTACGGGAATTACCCAATTAATAATTTTATTCCTTTTTATGGTTATGATTTTATAAGTCTGTCGGGAGACAGCTATATCAAAGCTTTACTTGACCTCGATTATGAAATATTTCGTAAAAATCACCTAATCGCCAGTGTAAACATTGCCAACGTGGAGAACAAGTTATACTCTACCGGAAACTGGCTTTCCATGCCAGATTATACCGGCTACGCACTTGGTTATGGACTGGAAACTTTCCTTGGCCCCCTGGAAGTGAAGTATACCTATTCGCCCGAAATCAAGGAGAGTCATTGGTTCTTTAGTTTAGGCTTTTGGTTCTAAGGTTAGTTTTTTTATCTAAAATATTTTTATTCGCTTCGAAGATTTCTGCTGAAGCATTGAAAAGATATAAGGTCGAAAATTGCCATTTTAAGGCAATGGCTTTTGCGGGCACAGGTTGTTCCGAAGGATTTTGTAAACAACTTGTTTGAAGGTGGATCAGGCAAAGAAAAATTCCGAAGAAGCTACTATATTTAGCCTTGTTTTAAGAATATTTTAGCAGATAATAGCGATATTTGGTTTAATCGGAATTTCAGCTTTAAAAAATGCGTTATTTTACATTTATTTCTGCGGAATCTCCTTTAAATCTTCAGAATTATGCCTTTTTATCATCAGCTTGGGAAAATACCTCATAAAAGACATACGGTTTTTAAGAAGCCGGATGGTAGCCTTTATTATGAACAATTATTTGGTACCATAGGTTTTGATGGAATGTATTCTAATTCTTACCATGAGCACAGGCCCACACAGGTAAAGGAAATGAGCGCCGGCTATAGTGTAAAACCTAAAATAGCGGTAGCAAATAATTTAAAGTCCTATAAATTTAAAGGTTTTAACGTGGTGCCTGCGCCAGATTATCTCGAAAGCAGGAGAATTGTGTTGACCAATAGCGATGTGAATATTGCACTTGCTTCCCCGCAGGCTTCCACAAAAGATTATTTCTATAAAAATTCTGATGCAGATGAGCTGCTCTTCATCCATAAAGGTAGTGGGAAGCTTAGAACTCATCTCGGAAATCTGGATTTTAAATATGGAGATTATTTGTTAATTCCCAGGGGCACCATCTATAAGCTGGATTTTGATGATGAGAATAACCGCTTATTTATTGTCGAATCCCGCCGCCCGATTTATACCCCAAAAAAATACCGAAACTGGTTTGGGCAATTACTGGAACAATCTCCATTTTGTGAGAGGGATTTGCGCAGACCTTACGAGCTTGAAACCAATGATGAAGCAGGAGAATTTCTAATTAAAATAAAAAAGCAGGGAGAGATTTTTGATGCTGTTTACGCCACCCATCCTTTTGATGTAGTGGGTTACGACGGCTATAACTATCCTTACGCATTTTCAATTCACGATTTTGAGCCGATAACCGGAAGAATTCATCAGCCACCACCGGTACATCAGACTTTTGAAACGGACGCTTTTGTGGTTTGCAGTTTTTGTCCGCGAAAATACGATTATCACCCGCAGAGCATTCCGGCGCCTTACAGCCATAGTAATATAGATAGTGATGAGGTTCTTTATTACGTAGATGGTGATTTTATGAGCCGTAATGATATTGAGGCAGGACATATTTCTCTTCATCCTGCGGGAATTCCGCACGGGCCACACCCGGGAGCGGTAGAAAGGAGTATAGGGCAAATAGAAACTGAAGAATTAGCGGTTATGGTGGACACTTTTAAGCCCCTTATGATTACTGAAGAGGCTATGGAAATTGCAGATGAAACCTATTACAAATCATGGTTGGAAGAGAATCATTAAGCAGAAGAACTTTTTCAAATCTTAAGAATTTTAAAGGAAGTATTAAAATCTATAAAATTGAATGGAATGGCTACAGATAAGACATCTTTAAATTTAAAAAAGGAAGTACCGGAAGCAGAAGATTTCCTGCCTATCCTGGGAACAGAATTCGTGGAGTTGTATGTGGGGAATGCAAAGCAGTCCGCTTATTATTATCAGCATGCATGGGGATTTCAGCCTTTAGCATATTCAGGATTGGAAACCGGAAAAAAGGACAGCGTTTCGTATGTTCTTCAGCAAGGAAAAATAAGGCTCGTATTAACTTCTCCCTTACAGCCAAAAGGTGAAATTAATGCGCATATAGATAAACATGGAGACGGTGTAAAGATGGTAGCACTATGGGTGGACGATGCCAGGAAGAGCTATGAAGAAACTACAAAAAGAGGAGCTAAATCCTACAGGGAACCTTACGTGATGCAGGATGAGCATGGATCTGTTGTTATTTCAGGAATTCATACCTATGGAGAAACCATTCATCTTTTTATAGAAAGGAAAAACTATTCCGGCCCTTTTCTGCCGGGATATAGGCATTATGCGCCTCTGGCAAAATCTAAAGAAACTGGTCTTAAATATATAGATCACATGGTGGGAAATGTTGGCTGGAACGAAATGAATAAATGGTGTGAATTTTATGCAAAGGTAATGGGATTTGCCCAACTGGTTTCCTTTGACGACAAAGATATTTCTACAGATTATACTGCTTTAATGAGTAAAGTTATGAGCAACGGTAATGGCAGGATAAAATTTCCCATTAACGAACCGGCTAAAGGAAAGAAAAAATCACAAATTGAAGAATATATTGACTTTTACAATGGTGCAGGAGTACAGCATATTGCTCTTGCAACAGACAATATTATAGAAACTGTTACGCTTTTACGGAACAACGGAGTGGAATTTCTTCATGTTCCCGCAACTTATTACGAAACGGTTCTGGAAAGGGTCGGGAAAATAGATGAAGATTTAGAGCCTCTTAAAGAGTTAGGGGTGCTTATAGACCGGGACGACGAAGGGTATCTGCTTCAGATTTTCACTAAACCAGTTTTGGACCGTCCAACAATGTTTTTCGAAATTATCCAGAGGAAAGGAGCCCAGTCCTTTGGAAAGGGGAATTTTAAAGCTCTTTTTGAGGCTATAGAAAGGGAACAGGATTTACGTGGAACATTAAATTAAATGTAAAAAACTGCTGATCTCTAAGAAATAAACCTTGTTTTTTGAATAGCTATAATCTTTTTGGTTAAAGTCTGTTTTATTGTTGTTCTGAAATTAGAAAATAAGGATTTTTGCGCCCGCATTTTTTGGAGTCATTACAAGAAGTGTTTTCATAATTTAAGTTAGTTGGTTTATTAAGACAAAAAGCCCCGTCATTTAATTTGACGGGGCTTTTGGTTTTAATACATTTGGAATAGTAATTGTAAATATTTTCTTAAACTTACAAATCAGCCCCGTTCTTCGGAAAAAAAGAAAACTATTATGAAAAGAATTATTGCAGTTGCACTCCTCTTTTTTCTTGGCTTTTCTCCCTTCCGGGGAAATTCTCAAGAGGCATTTCAAAAAGGCGAATGGCTAAAATTCCGCATTCACTATGGACTCTTTACTGCAAGTTTCGCTACGCTAGAGGTAGACGAAACGGTCTTAGATGGAAGGCCGGTTTATCATATTGAGGGTATTGGGAAATCCACGGCACCTTTGAGTTGGTTTTTTAAGGTAGACGATAATTATCAGACATTTATTGATAAAAAGGATGGAAAACCTTATAGGTTTATTAGGAAAATTGATGAAGGGGGACATACTAAAAATCTTGAAGTGTATTTTGATCATAGGGAGAACAGAGCGCTGGTTCATGATAAAAAGCATAATAGCAGCAATACCTATAGTACAAAAGAAAATGTTCATGATATGTTATCTGCATTTTATTATATTCGCAACGAGATTAACAGCGACAATTTAAGGCCAGGAGAGGAAATGAATTTGAACCTGTTTATTGATGATGAGAATATGGATTTCAAACTGAAATTCCTTGGCCGTGAGGTAATTAAGACCAAATTTGGTAAGGTCGCGACCCTTAAGTTTCGCCCGCTCGTCATGGCGGGAAGGGTGTTTAAGGAAAAGGAAAGCCTTACTTTTTGGGTAAGTGATGATAAAAATAAAATACCTGTAAAGATAGAAGCAGATCTTGCTGTGGGTTCTTTGGATGCCGATCTTGATGCTTATAAAGGACTCAGGAATCCCTTTAATATAATTATGAATTAAATGGGCATAAAACCCGAAATAGCTGAACGTATTTCCAAACTTGAGGAAAAGTTTAAGAATTCTGGTCAGGATATGGGTTCCTATTTGGACGGACTTCTTTATGACAGGTATTTGTCGTACTGGGATTATGTGAATCTGGATACCTTATTAAGCCTTCAGAAGACAAATACCCATTTTCCTGATGAGAAAATCTTTATTACATATCATCAAATTACCGAATTATATTTTAAGCTCATTATCCATGAGCAAAAGCAGATTATAGAAAATGAGGACTTAACTGCTTCTTTTTTTATTGAAAAGCTGGACAGATTAAATCGCTATTTCAGGATCCTTATAGATTCGTTTGATGTAATGATTAAAGGGATGGACAGAGAACAGTTTTTGAAGTTTCGTATGGCTTTATTACCGGCAAGCGGATTCCAATCTGCTCAATTCAGGATGATAGAAATTTATGCGACTCCTCTTGAACACCTTGTACACCATGATACCAGAAAAAATTTTTCCGAAGAAAATTCTCTGCAAGAATTATTTGAGCAGGTTTATTGGAAAAGAGGAGGTATAGACCTTAAAACAGGTGAAAAGACTTTAACCCTTAGGCAATTTGAAAAAAGATATACGCCCCGCTTTATGAGGATTGCAAAAGAGGTTAAAGATACTACAATGTTCCATAAATATGAACAGCTGCCGCTTAGCGAAAAGCAGAATAAAAACCTGATTCGTGCATTGCGCAGGTTTGACGTAAGTGTGAATGTTAATTGGTTGCTTATGCACATAGGTGCTGCTTATCGTCACCTTAACAGTGAGAAAGAAACGATTGCTGCTACGGGAGGTACAAACTGGAAAAAGTTTTTACCACCGGGCTTTCAAAAAATTTCTTTTTTTCCAAATTTGTGGAGTAAAGAAGAATTTAACGACTGGGGCAAACAATGGGTGAACCACATGTTTAACAGCGAAAATCAAAAAAAATAAATTGAAAAAGTTAAGTACCCTGATTCTTATCATTATTGCATTTGTAGCCTGTAATGATGATAATATTGTAGAAGAAAAAAATGAGGAAGTGGCGGTTGTAAAAACTCCGCCTCAAATCAAGAAGTATGGTTTTGTTTTAAACGATTTCGAGATAGTAGAGGATACCATACAACCCGGTGATAGTTTTGGTAATATAATGGGTGAGCAGGGGGTGAGCCTTGCGAAAGTTTATGAAATTTCAGATAAAGTAAAGGATACTTTTAATCCCGCAAGAATAGTTGCAGGGAAAAAGTACATGATTCTAAAAGCCAGAGATTCCGCTCAGACACCGCAATTTTTTGTCTATGAAGACAACAAAATTGATTATACGGTTGTAGGAATTGGTGATGAAATCACCGCTTATAAAAAACAACGTCCTGTTTCTGTAAAGAAAAGAGAAGTTTCCGGTGTTATTACGTCTTCCCTTTCTGAAGCTATGCAAGATCAGGGTTTAAGCAATCTTCTTGTTTATGAACTGTCCAATATTTACCAATGGAGTATCGATTTTTTCAGGCTTCAGAAAGGAGATCAGTTCAAGATGGTGTATCATGAAAAATATATAGATGATACTATTTTTGCGGGGATTGACAGGGTGGAAGCAGCGGTTTTTAATCATTCGGACAAACCTTTTTATGCCTTTCAATATGAAACAGATAGTATCACTAATAAATCCAGTTACTACGATGATGAGGCTAAAGCTCTACAAAGCTTTTTCTTAAAGGCACCGCTCGATTATAGCAGGATTTCTTCCCGCTATAGTAAAAGAAGATATCACCCGGTACAGAAGCGCTGGAAGGCACATTTGGGTACAGATTATGCTGCTGCACATGGTACACCCATTGTTAGTACGGCAGATGGTACTGTAATTGCTGCAAGCTACACTTCCGGAAACGGTAATTACGTGAAAGTAAGGCACAACAGTAAATATACTACACAGTACCTGCACATGACTAAGAGAAATGTGAGAAATGGACAGGCTGTAAAACAAGGTGACGTAATTGGTTTTGTTGGAAGTACCGGTCTGGCAACAGGGCCGCACGTCTGCTATCGTTTCTGGGTGAATGGGAAGCAGGTGGATCCTTATCGCCAAAATCTTCCTACCGCCAAGCATATAGAAGATGCACGTAAAGAGGAGTATTATGCTTATATTGAACCTCTTAAGAGGCAGTTGGAGAATATACCTTATAAAAATATTTAAGAATAGTAGATTTAATAAAGAAGAAGATGGAAAATATAAATCCCACCCAAACTAAGAGCTGGAAAAAACTCAGTGATCATTTCAAAGCAGTAGAAAAGCTACAGATGAAAGATCTTTTTAAAAAAGAAGAAAACCGGGGATCAGAATTTAGTATTCAGTGGGAGGATTTCTATCTGGATTATAGCAAAAATAGGATAACGACAGAGACAAAAAGTCTTCTTCTTGAATTAGTTAAGGAGTGTAAGCTGGACAAAGCAATTGAATCTTATTTTGGTGGTGAGGCGATAAACCAGACAGAAGGGCGTCCTGTGCTGCACACTGCTCTAAGGGCTAAAGAAAATAAAACAGTTAATGTAGAAGGAGAAAACGTTTTACCAGAGGTTCAGGAGGTAAAAGCAAAAATTAAAGCTTTTTCCAATGAAGTAATTGATGGTAGCCGAAAGGGATACACGGGTAAAAAATTTACAGATGTGGTAAATATTGGGATTGGTGGCTCAGATCTTGGTCCTGTAATGGTTACAGAATCCTTACAATATTATCAAAATCATTTAAAAGTACATTATATTTCTAACGTAGATGGTGATCATGTACATCAGGCAATTCAGGACCTAAACCCCGAAACTACGCTTTTTATAATTGTATCTAAATCCTTTACCACACAGGAAACTTTATCCAATTCAACTACTATTAGGAGCTGGTTTATGAAAACAGCTCCGGAGGAAGCAGTTTCCAAACATTTTGTTGCTGTTTCCAGTAATGTGGAGAAGGTAGAGGAATTTGGTATTGCTTCCGAAAATATTTTTCCTATGTGGGACTGGGTTGGGGGCAGGTTTTCTCTATGGAGTGCCGTTGGCCTTTCTATTAGCCTTGCTGTGGGTTATTCCAATTTTGACGCGATGTTGCAAGGCGCTCAGAAGATGGACGAGCACTTTAAGAATAGTGACTATAGTGAGAACATTCCTGTGCAGTTGGCCCTGATCAGCATTTGGTACAATAACTTTTGTAATGCCGAAAGCGAAGCGGTAATCCCTTATTCTCAATACCTGCATAGGCTGCCGGCTTATTTGCAACAGGCAATAATGGAGAGTAACGGTAAGAGTGTAGATAGAAATGGAGATAAAGTAGATTACCAAACCGGTACAATCATTTGGGGAGAACCGGGAACAAATTCGCAACATGCGTTTTTTCAGCTTATCCATCAGGGAACCAAATTAATTCCTGCAGATTTTATAGGTTTCAAGCATCCCCTTTTCCAGGATAAAGACCATCATGACAAATTGATGGCTAACTATTTTGCGCAGACAGAAGCGTTACTTCAGGGAAAAACCGAGGGAGAAGTACGTTCAGAACTGGAAGGAAAATCCTTGAGTACTGAGGAAATTGAAAAGCTACTTCCATTTAAAGTTTTTGACGGAAATAAGCCAACAAACTCTATCCTAATTGAAAAACTTACACCAGAAAGTCTGGGTAAACTGGTGGCGATGTATGAACATAAGATATTTGTTCAGGGTGTAATCTGGAATATTTTCAGTTATGATCAGTGGGGTGTGGAATTAGGTAAGCAATTAGCTTCAAAAATCCTTGCGGAAATAGAAAATAATTCTGTCGAAAATCATGATTCTTCTACTAAAAACATGTTAAAATTCTTTTTAAAATAATTCTTTTCGTTTGTTGAAAACCTGTCAAATAATTTAAATGTCAATTACTCAGGTGTTTAAAAAATAGCAGTAGTTTTGCACCGCGGCTGATGTTAAAGTTAAGAACCTTAACATTTCGGTAAACTTTAGTCTTGAGGTTTTAGCTTCTTTTGCCGTGAATTTTTTAATCAAAAAACAAACAAAGGAAAAGATGAGGAAATTATTACTATTAGCGTTGTTCTTAACATCTGCTACAATTTTTGCTCAAGGAACTGTTACCGGAACGGTGATAGATTCTGAAATGGATGGTCCCTTGCCGGGTGCAACTGTAATGGTTGAGGGAACAAACAATGGTACTACAACAGATTTTGACGGTAACTTCTCCCTGAATGTAAATTCTGACTCAGGAGAAATTAGTATTAGCTTTGTAGGCTACACTTCCAAAACGATTGATTTTAATCTCTCGAACGGTTCTCAGGATTTTGGAAGGATAGTGCTAAATGCTGATGCCGGGGCTTTGGAAGAAATTGTGATTACAAGTTTCTCTTTGGCAATAGACAGGAAAACGCCTGTAGCGGTTTCTACGATTAGATCTGAGGAAATAGAATTGAGACTAAGTAATAAAGAATTTCCTGAAATTCTTCAATCTACTCCCAGTATCTATGTACATAAACAAGGAGGGGGATATGGAGATGCAGAAGTTCGAGTAAGAGGTTTTGATGATGAGAACGTTGCGGTAATGATCAACGGGGTTCCTGTAAACGATATGGAGAATGGAAACGTTTACTGGAGTAACTGGGCGGGACTTTCAGATGTTACCCAAACAATGCAGGTGCAAAGGGGTCTTGGAGCTTCTAAAGTAGCTGTGCCTTCTATAGGAGGAACTATTAACATTGTTACAAAATCTACAGATGCTGAAGAAGGTGGTAGTGTTTTTGCAACCACAGGTAATGACGGATATCAAAAGTATGGCGGAACAATTTCTACAGGATTGTTAGATAATGGTTTTGCTGCTACAGTTTCTGTATCTAAAACAACAGGTAACGGATTTGTAGACGGAACTGAATTTGAAGGTTATTCTTACTTTGTAAACCTTGCAAAGAAATTTAATGAAGACCATGAGCTTTCTTTTACAGCTTTTGGGGCGCCGCAAAGGCACGGTCAAAGAGAAACTTCGCATTTAATACAAACTTTTCGTGCAAGCGAAAGGGGTATTAAATTCAATGGTGACTGGGGTTATTTAAATGGTGAAGTAAAACATGTACAGGATAACTTCTACCACAAACCTCAAATGTCTTTAAACCATTATTGGGATATTTCTGATAAAATGGAATTATCTACAGCACTTTACGCTTCGTTTGGTACAGGTGGAGGTGGTGGTTACGAAGGTGAAGCCAATTTAAGAAGTATAGATTCTCCTTATAGAAACGGGTATTTACAGCCACTAAATTTGGACCTTGTAGTAGCAGATAATATTGAAAACGGAGCCCTTGGTTCTGAAACTATTCTGTACGATTCAAGAAACGACCATAGCTGGTATGGTGCACTATCAACTTTAACTACAGAAATAAATGAAGATATTGATTTGCTTGCCGGAATTGACCTTCGGTATTACGAAGGGAGACATTTCCAGGAAGTAAGAGACCTTTTAGGTGGTACTTACTGGCTGGATGAAGGTAGTAATGAGAATAACCTGATAAACGTAGCAAGAGTTGGCGATAAAATTAATTATCACAACGACGGTTTAGTGCACTGGGAAGGTGGATTCCTTCAGGCAGAATATTCCAGAAATGATCTTTCTGCATTTATATCTCTTGCGGCCTCTAATACTTCTTATAAAAGGATAGATTATTTTAACTATCTTGATTCTGATCCCGAGCAGGAAACAGATTGGATTAGCTTCTTCGCTTCAAGTATAAAAGGGGGGGCAAACTATAACCTTAATGATAACCATAACGTTTTTGCCAATATTGGTTATTTTGAAAGGGCGCCTTTCTTTGACCAGGTTTTTCAGAATTTTGAAAATGATATTAATGAAGATGCTGAAAATCAAAAGATTTTTAGTGCAGAGGTTGGCTACGGAATTAGAAGTTCAAAGTTAAGGGCAAATTTGAACGTCTATAGAACACATTGGCAGGATAAGCCTTTTACGCAATCTTTCTTCGATGACGAGACAGGAGAATCTTACTTTGCTAATATTCTTGGTGTAGATGCGCTGCACCAGGGTATAGAATTTGATTTTAGTTATAAGCCTTTCGATAACCTTACCATTAATGGTATGGCTTCTATTGGAGACTGGAAATGGGATAGTAATGTTGAAGACGTAATGATCTTTGATGAAGAGCAAAGACCACTATTAGATGAGGGTATCGATCTTTTTCTTCAAGATATTCAAATTGGGGGTAGTGCCCAAAATACGTTTGCCCTTGGTGGTGATTATGAACCACTTCCGGGAACAACAATCCGCGCAAACTGGACCTATGTAGACAAGTTGTATAGTCAATTTGATATACTTGGGGTTAGTTCCGGAGCAGATTACAGCCCGTGGGAAATTCCATCTTATGGTTTGCTAGATGTTGGTCTTACCCACAAATTTGAGTTTGGAGGATTTGAAGCTATTTTAAACAGTAACGTGAATAATATTCTGGATACAGAATATGTAAGCTTTGGTTTTGATGGTTCAGCTTCTAATGCAGAAACTGCATCTGTATGGTACGGGTTTGGACGTACATATACTGTAGGAATGAAAATAAACTTTTAAAAAAATAGAGATGAAAAATACATTTTACATTTTAATGCTTTTCATAGGTGTCGCCATAACAGGTTGTGAGCCTATGGATGACATCAATGAGGAAATTGATGAGAATATCAGCAATGTTGAAGGATCATTAGATTACACATTAGAAGAGGAAGATTATGGATTTTTAGATCTGCCTGAGGAGCAGTACGAGTTTGATACAGAAGAGGATGCAAGGGCATTAATTCCTGTTTTGTTGTCAAATCGTCTTCCCGCTTTAGGTGGAAACTCTTCGGTAAATGTTAGTTATAACGTCTTTGCTCCTATTGATCCGCAGGTTTATACTGTAAGCGCGGAAGATTATGAGGCTGCTGGATTGTCAGACGGTTACCTTGGGAATATTTCTCAAATTCAGAGCTTTTTACAGTATCAATTTCCACGAGCAGAGGCAGGTGATCATGTTGAGTTGACTTACGATGCCGTTGCAAATGAAATTTCGTATACACTAGATGCAGACGATTTTGATTTTATTGAAAATGAATTGGGTGCCGATTATCCTGAACCTGCCGGAAACGCCGGACAATTTAACAGCTTTACTGTAGATCCTAATAGTAATAATCTTTGGACTGAAGAAATGATCCTTGAAGCTATTAATATTGTTCTTCTAGAAAATATGGACGGTGTAGAAGGGCAAAAATATAATGTTTCTTACGAAGTTTATAATGAAGGTGTCGAAGCCGAAAGTATGACAGTTGTTTTTAATGGTAATAATTACATACCGTTCGGAGCTTCTGCTTATGAACTGGTAAATGCAGATTATGCACTGGTTGCTGAAGAATTAGCGGAAGAATATCCCGGTCCTGCCGGAAATGCCGGGGAGTTTAACACCTTTACTATAGACTCTGTTAGTGATAATTTCTGGACTGAGGAAATGCGACTTGAAGCAATAAACATAGTTTTAATGGATAAATTTCCTTCTGCAGAAGAAGGAGCTCAATTCGCAGTAACTTATGCAGCTTATGACGGTTCTGTTTCTTCTCAAGTGATGGCTGTTGTCCTTCAGGATGGACAATATGTAATTGACCTGGAAGGTTCTGTTTCCACAGTAGAAACCACAGATGTTTTTGCTTATACTAATGGAACCTGGAGTATGCCGTTAACATTAGATAGTGAAGACTACACCACGATGGGGCAAACCTATCCTAATTTTGATGATGAAGGGGAAGCTTATCAAATGATCTCTGTATTTCTTGGCC
Source organism: Autumnicola edwardsiae (assembly GCF_031846505.1). Classification (NCBI taxonomy): domain Bacteria; kingdom Pseudomonadati; phylum Bacteroidota; class Flavobacteriia; order Flavobacteriales; family Flavobacteriaceae; genus Autumnicola; species Autumnicola edwardsiae. Next base: position 107,715 of record NZ_JAVRHP010000001.1, on the reverse strand, counting down.
TTGAATATCCTTATGCAAGAGAAGGGGAGATGAGATCTGTTGCTTATGACTTTTATTCTGGTAGTACTTCAACAAGATATACGTTGTTTGTATTTGAAGATGGTGAGTGGAATGCAATACCTAGAACTTTGGAACAAACCCTTCAGTTTAGTCATAATGGATCTGAGTGGGAACCAGATAACACTATAAGATATACCTTAGTCGCATCAGATTATGAGTACATTGCAGCGGAATTTGCAGCTGTTAGTGGTTACGAGGCTGCAGCCAGCAATTTGGCACAGTATGGGAATTTCAACCTAAATAATTGGGATGATGACATGATCCTGGAAGCATTAAAGGTCTTTTTAAATGACTTCGACCCTTCTGCTGAAGTAGGTCAAAAATATATCCTTTCTTATGAAGTTTATCCTGGTTATATTATGACACAAATGAGACTGATTAAAGATGAGTCTGGCGCCTGGGTTATTAATGAATAAATTTTAAACTAAATAAAAGTACAAGCCTCTTATCGGTCTTTCCCGGTAAGGGGCTTTTGTTTAGTAGACCAAGATGATTTCAAAATGTTAATTTCTAAAATTTATAAATGAAAAAGTTTTTCTTTCTTGCTTGTACCATTCTGTTTTTTGCAGGATGTAGCAGCGATGACGATAATGTAAATTCGGGCGAAAGACCTGAAGCAGGTGATCCTGTTGCCGTAGATGATGCGGTTACAGCTTCAGAAAATGAAGAGTTAAATATTGAAAAAGATTTTCTGCTGGAAAATGATGAGCTGGTGGATAGTTCCAGGATAAGTTCTTTTGATACAGAAACTACCGAAGGTGGGGAAGTAGTCGACAACCGCGATGGAACCTTATCTTATTTTCCTCCTGAAGATTTTCAGGGTGAAGACAATTTTTCTTACCAATTATGTGTGCCGGGTAGTGAAGGTAGCCGTTGCGCTACCGCAACTGTAATCATCACGGTAGGAGATGCCGGTGCCCCTGTAGCTCAGGATGATACTTATGAAACAGAGGAGGGAGACGAACTTAGCATTATAAATCATCTTTCTAACGATACCCTGCTGGACAATGCAGATATAACAGCGATAAACACTGAAGATACAAATGGTACAGCTGTGCTGGAAGAGGATGGTAGCATTACATACACTCCGGCAGAAGGTTTTTCTGGAGAAGATAGTTTTACCTATACTGTTTGTGATAACGATAAAGAACCCGAATGCGCTACTGCAACTATTACGGTAAATGTTATAGACGAAGGATCTCCTGTTGCAAATGATGATACAGTTGTAGTCGATGCGGGAAATTCCGGTTTTGCCATAACCAACCTTTTAAATAACGATGATCCTATTGATGGAGCTGTACTTTCTTCAATAGATGCTTCCTCTAGCCAGGGAAATGTTACTTTAAATGACGATGGTAGCATAACTTACGAGCCGGTGGCCGGTTTTACGGGAGAAGATAGCTTTACTTATACTATCTGTGATGATGATCAGGAACCTACATGTGCAACTGCTACAGTTAATATTACGGTAATAGAGCCAGTAGGTTTTGATATTCCTTCACAACTTGAAGACTATTATGAGCAAGTTGTTTTTTCTCAGAATGAGGACTTAAACTATCATGTAGCTTCTGAAATAACAGTAGGGCAGCACACAACTATTTTAAGTTATGGAGAGCGTCATAATTATTTATATGATGCAGATGAAGATCCCGACAACCCAGAGAATGTGATTTTAATGTACTCTGGGGAAAGCAGGTACTGGGAAGAATATACTTCAGGAAATAATTCTTATACCCCGCAAACCTTCAATACAGAACATGTTTATCCTCAATCCAGGCTAGATGCAGCAAACGCGGTTACAGACCTGCACCACCTTCGTTCTGCAGATGCGAGTATAAATTCACTTAGACTAAATTACCCTTATAGCGAAGGAAGCGGAGAATATGGGCTGGTTGGTGAAAGTGCGTGGTACCCCGGGGATGAATGGATTGGTGACGTAGCAAGAATGGTTATGTACCTTAATGTTCGTTACGGAGAAGAATTTGATGAGGTAGGTGGTTTGGACCTTCTACTGAAATGGAACAGGATGGATCCGGTATCAGAACTGGAAATTCAACGCAACAATGTAATAGCTTCGGCACAGGGAAACAGGAATCCGTTTATAGATAACCCATACCTCGCTACTTTAATTTGGGGCGGAGACGCTGCTGAAAACCGATGGGAATAAACGTTAGAAATAACAAGTTTATTAAATGATTAGGATTTGGAATGCAATTATAGCTTCCAGATTTTAAGTAAATACCTTCAGATATCTAAAAAACGTCCCATAATATGGGGCGTTTTTTTGTGTTTGAGTATCTTTATCAAAATTTAAAACCTCATGTACACTACTGTTCAGTTTATCCATTCTTATTGGGCCTATTTGGTACTTATTGTTTTGCTTATAGCATCTTTTAACGCTATAATAGGCTTTGCCAGTAACAAGGAATACAGTGCAACCAATTTCAGGATTGCCTTATTTACTTTAATCGTTTCCCATATTCAGCTCTTAATTGGTATTGTGCTTTATCTAACTCCCGGGAACCTTGCCAGATTCGATGGCGGTATGGGTGAAGTTATGGGTAACAGCAGCCTGAGGTTGTATTTGGTAGAACACCCTTTGATGATGATTATAGCTTTAGCTCTAATTACCATTGGTTATTCCAAGCACAAAAAGAAACTGACTTCCAGGCCAAAATTTAAGGTTCTGGCAATTTTTTATACACTGGGTCTACTGGTGATCCTTACCAGGATTCCCTGGGATGCCTGGTTTTAATTTCAAATCTGGCATTTGCCGAAGAGAAAGGAGTTTTGGTACAGAACACTTTTGTGTGTAGGTTTTAATTGAAAGAATTAAATTATCCTCCCCCTTTGGGGGAGCTAGAGGGGGATTGAGATTTTATGAGGTAAACATACACCGGAAAGTGGTCACTGTAACCGCCGGTATATCCACCATAACCATAACTTCTATAGGGATATCCTTTATATTGTCCGCCAGGCGTGACCAGGTAAGCCTTATTAAAAATGCCCGCCCGGTAAAACTGATAACTGCTGTAATCTGTTCCTGCTAATGCCTGACTTACAATAATCTGGTCGAACAAATTCCAACTGTCACGATAGGCAAGCGTGCCATGGCCTTCCTTTAGCATTTTCTCCATAGGGTTATAAAGCTCCTGAAATTTCAGATTTTCTTTTGAACCTTTTGTTTTTAGAACTTTTTTAAAAGATCTGTTCGTAGGATCGTCATTGAAATCTCCCATACTAATAATTCTGGAATACGGGTTTATCTGGTACAGGGAATCGATAATCTGCCTGTTTAAAGCGGCAGCTTTTTCTCTGCGGTAACTGCTTTTTGCTTCCCCGCCGCTTCGGGACGGCCAGTGATTAACAATAAAGTGAATCTCATCACCATCTAAAATCCCGCTTACTACCAATTGGTCCCGCGTATAAACACGCTTAGAAGGATTTTCGGCTTCAAAAATAACCAATCGTCTAGACTGCGAATTTACGGGGGTAAAGATTTCTTTTCTATACAGAAGCCCCACATCTATCCCTCTGCTGTCAGGAGAGTCAAAATGAATAATTCCGTAGTTTTCTGCAGAAAGATTAGGATGATCTATCAGCGCCTCTAGTACCACAAGGTTCTCAAATTCGCACAAACCTATTATTGCAGGTGCAGAGCCGGTAACTTCAGTACCAATTTCCGAAAGTACCCTGCTTATTTTGGCAATTTTGTCCCTGTACTTTTCTTCGGTCCAAACATCTTTACCTGTAGGTGTGCGGTCATCGTCAAACGTAAGAGGATCATCTTCAAAATCAAATAAATTTTCAGCATTGTAGAACGCAACGCTCAAAATATTATAGGAATTTTGCTCCTGGCTCATCAAATTATTGGCGCAAAACAACGTAAGCCAAATAGCAAGTGCGCGTAAACAGTGAGGTTTTAAGATATTCATTAAAATTTAAGCATGTTTTTATAAGTTATTGAAAGTATGAAAGTTATATTAAATAATTTGCTATATTTCGCGACTTTTTGGGGCAAATATGGGGAACAAATTTCTTCTGATGTTGCTGTGGATTTGGTTTCCCTACACTTCACTTTCACAGTCAACCTCCATTACGGGAAGTGTCGTAGACGGCTATTCTTTGGAGGAAATCAGATCGGTGAAAATTCAAATGGAAGGTACTTTCCTGGAAACGGAAAGTGATGCCAGTGGCGTATTTATTTTTTCTTCCGAAGAGATTCCGGAAGGTAATCAGGTTCTGGTGTTATCTAAATTTGGATATGCCCGGCAGCGAATACCTGTGTTAATCATAAAAGGTGAAATCAGGAATTTAGGCGAGATTCTTCTAACGCCAGATTTATCTGAAGAACAAAGGCAGATAGGCACCATTAGCCTTTCTGATAATGAATTAAATGAAGAAGAAGGTAGTTTTGATAATCTTTCGGGACTTTTACAGGCTTCCAGAGATGTTTTTCTAAACGCGGCAGCTTTCGATTTTAGCGCTACGTTTTTTCGTCCCAGGGGCTTTGATAGCGAGCAGGGGAAATTGCTGATTAATGGCATGGAGATGAATAAAATCTTCAACGGCAGGCCGCAATGGAGCAATTGGGGCGGACTTAATGATGTGCAGCGTACACAGATTTTTTCTATGGGAATTTCTCCTTCCGAAGTGAGTTTTGGCGGACTCGCAGGAACTACAAATATCATTATGCGGGCTTCAGAATATGGCGAAGGCGGCAGGATTTCTTACGCGGCATCAAACCGCAGTTATGCGGGCAGGATCATGGCCACTTATAATTCCGGGGAATTGCCTCATGACTGGTGGTATTCTGTTTCGGTTTCCAGAAGGTTTGCTGAAGAAGGTTATATTGATGGAACCGTTTATGATGCCAATTCTGTTTTTGTTGCGGCTGAAAAGAAGCTTAATTCAAAACATTCCCTCAATTTTACTGCTTTCTACACTCCAAATATCCGCGGAAAATCTTCAGCAAATACCAAAGAGGTTTTTGAACTGAAAGGCCGGCGGTACAATTCCTTTTGGGGCGATCAGGATGGTAAGATCCGCAACTCCAGGCTTAGGGAAATCAAGGAGCCGGTTTTTATGCTGAACCATTTTTGGCAAATTTCAGATAAAATTCAGCTAAACAACAATCTGTCTTATCAATTTGGCAGCGTGGGCAATTCCAGGATCGATTTTGGTGGTACAAATCGCGTTACCTTCAACGGCCAGGAAAGTTTTATAGGTGGCGGTGCAAATCCAGATCCTGCCTATTATCAAAAACTGCCGGGATATTTTTTAAGGTTTGAAAATAATGCCAATTACGAATCTGCTTATCGTGCACAACAACAGTTTATCGATAATGGCCAAATTGACTGGTCCTCTTTGTATAAAGCAAATTTAAATGAAGCTGCCACAGGCGGGAATTCTATTTACGTAATTGCTGAAGATCGTAATGATGATAATCTGGTTACAGCAAATTCTATTTTAACTGCAAGACTGAAGGAAAACGTAGAACTGAATGCAAAAATCAGCTATTCGAGCCTAAAAAGTGCAAATTTCGCAAGCATAAAGGATCTTTTGGGCGGAAACGGATATCTGGACATTGATTTTTTTGCTGAAGCAACCACAGAAACGACTGAAGCTGATGCCGCACAAAGTGATTTGCGAAACAGGAATAGAATTGTTACTGAAGGGTACCGGTTTAAGTACAATTATGAACTTTTTTCAAGTATAGCCGAAGCATTTGCTCAAATTCAGTACAAGTTTAGCAGATTTGACTTCTTTTTGGCAGGGAATATTTCCCAAACCGCCTATGAGCGCAACGGACTTTTTCAAAATGGAATTTATCCCGATAATTCACTGGGTAAAAGCGAGAAGTTAAATTTTACAAATATCGGCCTAAAGACCGGTGCTACGTATAAACTTTCTGGAAAACATCTTTTTACAACTAATGCTGCTTACTACACTAAAGCACCAAATTTGCGGAATTCATTTTCAAACTCCCGCCTGAATAATGAAGTTGTTGAAGGGCTGGAAAGTGAAAAGTTACAATTCGGTGATTTGAGTTACCGCTTTCGTTCTCCAAAATTAAACCTGCGCCTCACCGGTTATTACACTGAAATTCTTGACGCCACCGAAATCTCTTTCTACTATGCCGACGGTCTTTCCGGCCTGGGAAGAACCGGAACCACAGCTTTTGTGCAGGAAGTCTTAACAGGAATAGACAAACAACATCTGGGAGTGGAATTTGGAGCTGAAAGTCAGCTGACCTCCACCATCAAGTTAAAAGCAGCAGCGGCAGTAGGGCAATATATGTATGCCAATAATCCCAAGCTTTACCTCACTTCCAGCAGTTTTGAAGATGCTGTTGATTATGGGGAATCATATTTGAAGAATTACCGTATTTCCGGCGGCCCGCAACGTGCGGCACAAATTGGATTTGAATACCGCGATCCCGATTACTGGTGGTTTGGGACTACGGTTAATTTCTTTTCACATGGCTTTGCAGATGTGAGTCCGCTTAGCAGAACAGCAAATTTCAGGATAGATTCCGATGGTCTGCCGATTTTGGATTATGATGAACAGCTGGCACTCGAGATGCTAAAGCAGGAGCAGTTTGACGATTATATCCTTGTAAACGCCATTGGCGGTAAGTCCTGGCGAATCAAAGATTATTACCTGGGATTCTTCTGCAGCCTAAACAATATTTTTGATGTGTTGTACAAAACGGGAGGCTATGAGCAATCGCGGAATGCAAATTTCCTGAGTCTAAAAGAAGATTTTGAAAGGGACCAGCCGCTTTTTGGCTCCAGATACTGGTACGGAAACGGCAGCACGTACTACATTAATGTTTATATAAGATTTTAGAAATCCTGCGAAGTGCGAGATTATCCTGCAAGGTTTTTAAAACCTTGTAGGTTTAAAAAGAGGTTTAAAAAATTTATTTAAAGAAACAACTGGAGCCTTGTAATAACATAGGTGTTAATTTTAAACGTTTATTAGCTTTATTATGAAAGAAAATATTAGAAAAAATCTTTTTGCAGGCACTGCAGCAATACTCCTGTTCCTAACTTCCTGTGTGCAGACCGATGATTTTGACCTGCCGGAAATTGAAGAAAAAGAGGTAGTGGTAGAGGGAAACTTAACCAGTATTTCTGCGGTGAAAGGAAATTTTAATATAGAAACCGGTGAAATTTATACGTTTCAGGACACCGGGATTTATTTTGAAGCTTATGTGGTTTCCAGTGATGAAGGTGGCAATTTTTATAAAGAACTGGTGCTGCAGGACAAACCGGAAAATCCCACTTCGGGAATTGTGATTTTAGTAGATGATAATTCCCTTCACGACAGCTTTAACTTTGGAAGAAAGGTGTTTGTAAAACCCGATGCCCTTAGTTTGTGGTATAACAATGGAGTTCTTCAATTGGGGATCCAAAACAGGGGAGACGTGGTGGCCATTCCTAATTCTTTAATCGACGAACATCTTATCCGCTCTGAAGTCACAGCGGGAATCGTTCCGCTCAAGTTAAAGATAACAGATTTCAGTGATCGTTATAAGAACCTTTTTGTGCAGGTGGAGAATGTCCAATTTAACCGAAACCTGGTAAGAAATGAGCATATTTTTTCTTTTGCTTCAGAAAATGTAGATGAGTACGATGGGGTGCGACAACTGGAAAGTTGTGCATCTGGCGCGACTGCAATGTTGAGTACAAGTACTTTTGCCGATTTTCGATCTTTGCTGCTTCCGCAGCAATCGGGAAGTGTAAAGGCAGTTTTAAGTCGGGATTTTTATGATGATTTTTACGCGCTGGTGTTGAATACTCCCCGCGATTTGGAATTTTCAGGAGAAAGATGTGACCCGGTATTCTTTAAATGTGGTGAAAATCTTACTGAAGGGCCTGAGGTGATTTTTAATGAAGACTTTACTGATGTCACTACCTTAACCGCTTTAAGAAACCGGGACTGGAGGAACGTGAATGTTAGTGGCGGCAGTGAAAAATTTAAACCGGGAACCAGGAACGGTAACCGATATTTCAGGATTTCAGCTTACAATACTACCGAGAATCTTCTGGAGGCATGGCTCGTAACTCCGGGCATAGACCTTAGCGGGAGCACAGGAGAAGTGTTTTCCGCAGATGTTATGGCCTCCTTTGATAATGCCACGATATTAGATATCTACGTGACCACAAATTTTACCGGAAATCCTAAAACTACTGAATGGCAGCTTCTGGAGGCGAATATCCCCATGGGACCCACCAGCCAAAACGGTACCGCCTACACCCATACAAAAATTGATATTTCCTGTTTGGAAGGCACAGTGCACTTTGGATTTCACTATCTTGGAGGAATTCCCGACAAAACCACTACTTATGATGTCGATAATGTGAGGGTGACAGGATTTTCTAACTAAATTGGCAGCGTGAAGTATACCTTGTTTTTATCTGTTCTAATTTTGATCTGTGGAATTTTACTTAGGAAAGAATTTTTCAGCCTTAATACATACGATACCTACTATGTAATTACAGGACTTTCGCTGGCTTTTTTGCTGATTTTTCTAATTAATCTTGTAGTTCTTATTCCCGTTTGCACCCAAAGAATAAAAGAGAAAGATTAGAGGTTGATTTTATAGATACTCGTAATTTTTAATAGAAAAAAATAATTCAAATTTTCTTAGTACTGTAAAGAACATTTCTGTTCCTTATATTTGTAATTTAAAGTTCTTATTAGTGAAAGTAAGCGAAATGCTAAAAATTCTTATGAGGGATGGGTGGTACCTCCACAGGAACGGAAAAAAGCACGACTTGTACAGGCATCCGACTAAAAAAGGACAAATTCCACTCCCCCGGCATCGAAGTCAGGAGTTGAAGAAGGGAACAGAAAGGAGTATTTTAAAAGATGCGGGGCTCAGTTAATGCCATTTTAAACTTAGCAATAACATCAATAACGATCAACGTCAACAATGGAACATAAAACTAAATTACCAATACTTCTGGAAAAATCTGGTACTGGTTATAGTGCATATGCAAAAGAATATCCGGCTATTTACACTGCCGGCGAAAATATCCAGGAAGTGAAGGAAAATATTCAGGAGGTTATCGAGTACCAGATTGAATATTTAGAAGAGCAGAAAAAAATTAAAGAAGCAGAAGTTTTAAAGAATTCAGAAATTGAATTTTATCTTGATATTCAACAATTCTTTGAAGAATTTAAATTTATAAATAAATCAGCATTTGCCGAGGCAATCGGGGAAAGCCCTAACTACATCAGGAAAATATCAAGAGGATTTGTAAAACTGAGCGATGAAAAATCTTTAAAAATAGAGAAGGGTTTACATAAATTAGGTAAGGAATTAATGAGCGTTCATTTCACTTAAATTATAATTTTAGTGATATTATCTTCAAAAGTTTTTAGGCTGCTTTTAAAATCCTATCGAAATTACTCCCTTACCACATTAATCTGATATACCTTATGAATATTTTCATTCTGGTAATTGACATTTTCTTTAAGGTGATTGATAATTGCATTTTTTAAAGCTTCATCTGAAATGAGTGTGTCTTTCGGTAAAACGGTAGCCTGAAAGTTTACCGTAGGTTTGTCGTTGATTTTGGTGTTGGTAAAAGTTACGTTCTTATTAATTATCCTGATATAATTCAGATTCTTTAGTTCGTTGTCCATTCTTTCGGTTAATTCGGTATTCATGCTGGCCTTGCGCAAAAATGGCGGCTTACTGAACTGCCAGAAGATCATTGCGCCTATGCCCAGTATCACAATGCTGCTGGTGGTGATTGCTACTTTTTTGCTGCCTTTAAGAAAGCGGACGCCCGTGGGGGTAACTTTTCCGTAGAAATAAAACACCAGAGTAGCGGCAAGATGAATTCCCAGCAGCTGTAGTACGATCCTGAAAATACTGCTAAAAACAACTTCCCAATCCATTATATAAATCCCGGCACCAACCAGTCCAACAGGCGGTGCAAGGGAAGCAGCTACCAAAATTCCGACGGCGGCACCAGAGACAAGGCTATCTCTTTCAGACTGGCAGATATTAATAGCTCCCGCAAAACCCGAAATAATAGGCAAAAACAAAGCTACCCGAGAAACGTGGCTCACTTCCACCATAAGAGGAGTCAGGGTTTCTAACGGGAAAATTGCGGATAAAATGAAACTGGTAGCAATCCCGCTTGTAATCGCGAGTCCGTAACGCATCAGGCTGCTCTTTAGAAGTGGCATTTTTCCCGAGGCAGTGGCCAGAGCCGCATTCATCGCCGGTCCGGCGAAAGGTGCCACCAGCATGGCGGCCACCAGCAGATATACAGTTGTGGTGTATAGTCCAATCCACACAATGATTCCTGCAGCTATGGAATAACCAACTAACCCAAAAATAGAACCTACGCTTTGGATGCCGCCCAGGTAGATTTCCATAGAACTCTTTGGTTTTACATCGGCGACCTGTTCCGGGGCTTCATTTGCGGGAGGGTAAAGCGTAATTACACCTCTGGGAATTAAACTGATTTCCGGTTGTTCAAAAGCATCAAGCTTTTTTAGAAAATCGTTTACCTTATTATTTGAAAGAAAAACCAGGAAAACATCTTCTTTTTCTGAAGAGAGATCAATAGTGTTTTTCCCCTCAAATTCCGAAACAGTGTCTAAAACCTTATCTTTATGTCCCTTCGGAATTTTTATAATGAGCTGGCGCATACTTTTCCTGATTAAAGCAAAATCTTCTTTAAGATAAAAAATACAGAAAAGAGTGGCAGCGGGATTAAGGGAATTTTAGGTTTTAATACGGGACTTTTCGAAAATCATTTTCTATCAGTGCGCAGTCGTAATTAATTTATCGTAGTTCCATTTTCAACACCATCTTCATCAGGATTTACAAAAACCAGCTTACCTCCAGCATTTTCGGTCATTAAGATCATGCCTTCGCTTTCTACTCCGCGTAATTTTCTGGGAGCAAGGTTGGCGAGGACGGTAACTTTCTTGCCAATAATATCTTCAGGACTAAAATGCTCTGCAATACCCGAAACTACGGTTCTTTTGTCAAGACCTGTGTCGACTTTTAAAACCAGTAATTTTTTGGTTTTTGGCATTTTATGAGCTTCAATGATAGTTCCGACCCTCAAGTCCATTTTTGTAAAATCGTCGAAATTCGCAATTTCCTTCTGAGGCTCCACTTTCTGATTTTCGGCTGCGTTTGCAGTTTTTGTAGCTTCTAGTTTTTCCAGTTGTTTTTCGATTTCTGAATCTTCTATTTTACTGAAGAGCAGCTCTGCTTTTCCAATTTGGTGTCCTGCCGGAAGTAAAGATCTTTTCGTGGCAATCTTGTCCCACTGTGGTTCTTTTTCTCCCTGGTTTTCCACGGCATCTGTAATTTTAAGGATGCCTTTAAGTTTAACTGAAGTAAAAGGTAAAAATGGTTCGCTTAAAGTTGCAAGGGCAGAAGCTATTTGCAAAGCCACATACATCACCGTTTTCACCCGTTCTTCATCGGTTTTTATCAATTTCCACGGCTCTTCATCGGCAAGATATTTGTTTCCTAAGCGCGCCAGGTTCATCAATTCAGCCTGTGCTTCCCGGAAACGGTATTTTTCAATTGAACTTGCAATCACCGCCGGATATGCTTTTAATTCAGCAATCGTAGCTTCATCAACTTCAGAATATACATTGGGTTCCGGAACAATTCCGTCGTAATATTTATTGGTAAGAACAACAACACGGTTAATGAAATTGCCAAATATCGCCACTAGTTCGTTGTTGTTCCTTGCCTGAAAATCTTTCCAGGTAAAATCGTTATCCTTAGTTTCGGGTGCGTTTGCGGTTAACGCGTAGCGCAATACATCCTGCTGATTTGGAAAATCTTCCAGGTACTCGTGCAGCCAAACTGCCCAGTTTTTAGAAGTGGAAAGTTTTTTGCCTTCCAGGTTCAGGAATTCGTTTGCAGGAACATTATCTGGTAAGATATAGTCTCCGTGTGCCTTCAGCATCGTGGGGAAAATAATGCAGTGAAAAACGATATTGTCTTTTCCTATAAAATGAACAAGCTTGGTGTTTTCATCTTTCCAGTAAGGTTCCCAGTCTTTGCCTTCGTGCGCTGCCCATTCTTTGGTAGAAGAAATATAACCAATTGGGGCATCAAACCATACATAGAGCACTTTCCCTTCAGCCCCTTCCACGGGCACAGGAATTCCCCAATCAAGATCGCGGGTTACGGCGCGGGCCCTTAAGCCATCGTCGATCCAGGATTTCACCTGTCCGTAAACATTCGTTTTCCAGTCAGCTTTATGGCCTTCAAGAATCCATTCTTTCAGCCAGTCTTCATATTGATCCAAAGGCAAAAACCAGTGCCTGGTCTCTTTTAAAGTAGGTGTTGCTCCGGTAATTGCTGATTTCGGATTAATTAAATCTGTCGCGTTAAGCGAAGTTCCGCAGCTCTCACACTGGTCACCATAAGCTTCTTCATTTCCACATTTCGGGCAGGTTCCGGTTACAAAACGATCGGCAAGAAACTGACCGGCCTTTTCATCGTAAAGCTGCTTTGTGGTCTCCTCGATAAATTTGCCATTTTCGTACATCGACTTAAAAAAATCTGATGCCGTATCGTGGTGAACTTCAGCAGAAGTCCGCGAATAATTATCGAAAGAGACACCAAAATCTTTGAAGGATTTTTTGATGATGGCATCATATTTATCCACAATATCCTGCGGACTAACGCCTTCTTTCTTTGCTTTTATAGTAATTGGCACCCCGTGCTCATCACTTCCGCATACAAAGGCCACGTCCTGGCCGTGCATTCTAAGGTAACGTGCGTAAATATCGGCGGGAACATAAACACCTGCAAGATGGCCAATATGGATTGGACCGTTGGTGTATGGCAAAGCGGCAGTGATCGTATATCTCTGTGGAGAGTTGTTCATTTATTCCTAATCTTTTTTTGAGCTTGTAAAGGTAAGCAACTGCTATATATTACGAGTTAAATTCTTGTAAAAGACCATTCTTATGAAGGATTTGTTTCTACATTTATGCTACCCTTTAAAAATGGCAATTTTGGTACTTTATACTGCGGAAGTAAATCAGAGAACATGAAGAAAATATTTTTTGTAATAGCTTTTATTGGTCTTTATTCCTGTAATAGCACAAAACAAGCGACTACAGATGCTTCAGACAAATTTGTTGCAGAAAAACTTCTGGATTATGACCTAAAGGAGGTGAAAGAGCGGTTTTCTGATGCTAATATAGAAGAAGGAACCAATTTGTATGATGAGGGAACAGTAGAGCGCTCTTACGCGATACTCTATCCCGGAACTAAAGATGAAATGCACATCACCTGGAATGCGAATAATGAAATATTTGATATTCGCTTTGCCGAAGAAGGGAAATGGCGTTCTGCCTCGGGGGTGAAGGTTGGTACAACCTATAAAGAATTGAACGGGATTAACGGAATTTTGGTTTCTTTCTATGGTTTTGGATGGGATTACAGCGGAGCTGTAGTGTGGAATGGTGGCAAATTGGAAGATACCGATTTAAGGGTCTTTCTGGGTGCCGAAAATGAACCTTCAGATAAATTCTATGGCGATCAAGTAGTAAAAGCTTCGCCGCAGGAGATCGAAAATATGAATTTAAAGGTGCAGGCTATTGTACTAAGAAAATCCTGATATTTTTTGATAGTGGACCGGGTAAAATGCAACCACTAATACACGAATAATTTGCGGCGACCAGTCAGGTTTTCATAACCTGACTGGTCTTGTAACCGTTTACTTAAGTGTTATTCTTCAATAAAAATTCATAGTGCTTAAGATCAGTTATTTGTGTAAATTAGTTGGATTTTTATTCAATTAAATATGGCAAAACACAATTTGCTTGGGAAAAAAGGAGAGGAGCTGGCTGCCGAATTTTTGCAAAAGAACGGTTATGCCATTGTTGCCAGGAATTTTGTTTACCAACAGGCAGAGGTGGATATTATCGCCAGGAAGAAAGATGTACTTATCGCCGTAGAGGTAAAAACCAGGAGCACACCAGACTTTGGTGATCCGCAGGATTTTGTGAAAAAGAAACAAATTCAGCAGTTATTAAAAGCCGTAAATTATTTTGCTGAAGAGCAGGAACTGGAAATGGAAGTCCGTTTCGATGTTATTGCGATTATCAAAAACCAGTCAGGTACAAAGATTGAACATCTAAAGGACGCCTTTTATTACTTCTGAAGCAGACAAATAATTTGAAGCTGTGAAAATTTGCTGATGAGATCATAAATAAACTGATCGTTTTAGCTGGATGTTGTGTGTAAGCAAAAAAATCACAAAAAAAATTAAAAAAGTGTCCAAAACCAATGACCTGAAATGTCTTTAAAGTAAATCAAAAACAGAATAAAATGAAAAAATTCTTATTACTGCTACACGAAGATATTGAAAAAATGAATGAACTATCGCCAAAAGAAATGGGAGAATTGGCGAACGCTCATATGGCTTGGGCGACCAAGTTGGCTGAATCGGGACATTTGATTTCTGGGGAAGGTTTGCACGAGAAAGGGGTACTCATCACGGGGAAAGAATGCGTGATAAAAGATGGCCCTTACTTGGAATCCAAGGAATTGATTGGTGGATACTACCTGTTACAAGCGAACGACTTGGACACCATCGTACAGTTTGCCAAAGAATGCCCGTGCCATCTTTGGGGAGGAACTACCGAAATTCGCGCCATTATGGAAATGGATCAATATGAGCAATAATAGGCATTCGGCAATTGAATTCTATTACCGGGCATTATACGGAAAGTTGTTTTCTGCACTTATCAATCAGTTTGGCACGAATCACGTTAATGAAATTGAGGACGCTATTCAGAATACTTTTCTGAAATCCTTAAAAACCTGGAACGCTGATAAAATTCCCGATAACAAAGAAAATTGGCTTTTCATTGTTGCCCGAAACGATGTTTTGAACCAAATCAGAAAAAAGGGCAAGGCAAGTCCGGCATCCAATTTGACCGAAACCGAAGAAAACGGAACGGCAGAAAATGACTTACGACTTGAAACCATTTTGTTCCTGTCATCCTCAAAAAAAAATTCTGATAGAGCAAAGGTAATGTTCATCCTCAAAAATATTTTCGGTCTTAATGTCCGCGAAATAAGTGAGAGTACGCTGTTAAGTCAAGAAGCCATCTACAAAAGTATCAACAGGGCAAAAGCAAGCTTCCGTCTTGAATTTGAGAACAAACCTATAAGTGTAATCACCAAAAAAACTGGCAAACACGAAATCGTGACCGTTGAGGAAATTTTGTATGCGGTGTTCAACATTGGTTTTGATTCTTTCAATAACAAAATACAGTCCATTGTCAACGAAGATTTATGTTTGGAAGCCTTTGCTATTGCTAAAGAATTGTTTAAAAAATATCAACAGGATTCAACTAAAAACCTACTAGCCCTTTTTTGTTTTCATATTGGGAGAATACCTGCAAAGATTGACAAAGGCAAACTCGTTTCGCTTTTTAAACAAGACCAAGCCAAATGGGATAAGAAGCTAATGAGCTTAGGGTTCAGTTACTTGCACAAACCCGAAAAATTGAACCGATTTTACATCGAGTCATTGATTGCAAGTAAGTATATGACGGCAAATTCATATGATACCGAACATTGGAACGAAATTATTAAACTCTACGAATTACTTACGAAATTCCATCATTCCCCCATCGTAAAATTAAACCTTTGCTACGGATTACATCAAGCCAACCGAAGGGAAGAAGCCTTGATTTTATTGGCGGACATCGAAAAAGAATTACCAAATGGACATTTCTATTATTCATTAGTTAAAGCAGAACTTCTAAAAGTGTCAACCCCAAAACAGTCGGAAACAATAATGGCTTCGGTAATGGATACAATGGAGCAGACTATTAGAAAAGAATATTTATTAGAAAACGGACTCATTACGTTATGAAAGCACAAACATTATTAACGATATTGACAATTGTTATTTCCCTTTTTACTTTTTCGTGCAACACCAAAATTAAGAGCCAAGAAAAACCTGAAAATTTTGATTGGCTTATAGGACAGTGGGAACGAACAAACGAAGAACAGGGAAAAACGACATTTGAAAATTGGGATAAAATATCTGACTTTAGTTATTCGGGAATTGGGTTTACAATGCAGGATGGAGATACTATAAAACAGGAAAAAATAAGGCTAATAAAACAAAATGACACTTGGGATTTGATAGTGAAAATCCCTGAAGAAACAAAAGACATAACTTTTGGACTGACTGACTTTACCCACAATTCCTTCACCTGCATCAATGATTCTATCAACTTCCCAAACCAAATAAAATATTGGACAGAAAACAACAAATTAAAGGCAACGGTATCGGGAGCTGACTTAAACATACCGTTTGAATTTGAGAAAATTAAGGGAAAAAAGCCTACACACAACAACAATGTTTAAATTTGTCTTGAATCGAAACTTCCTGCTAGCTTGCTGCGCCTGATCGTCCTGCGCATAATCACGCTCGCCAGCTCGCACTGTTTTTATAAGGGACGTAAGCGGTCTTATATCTTTTTCGGACAATAACACCTAAAAAAGAGAGCCGGAAAAACTCCGGCTCTCTTTCTTATAAGTTTACTGAAGATTACCAGATTTTTACCCGGTTTTCAGGTTTTATGTACATTTTATCTCCTTCGGCAATATCAAAGGCTTCATAAAAAGCATCAATATTTTGCAACGGAACATACGCGCGGTACATTCCCGGAGAGTGAGGGTCTGTCTTGATCCTGTTTCTTAAAGCTTCCTCACGCATTTTTGTGCGCCAAACGGTTCCCCAGGACATAAAGAATCGCTGCTCTGGTGTAAATCCATCGATTTCTCCCGGATTTCCATGCTCTTCAAGATGAATCTGGAGTCCGTCGTAAGCAGCATTTACTCCGCCTAAATCTCCGATATTTTCACCTAAAGTAAATTTACCATTAATGTAAACACTGTCAAGCACTTCAATCGCGCTGTATTGATCTGCAAGATCGCTCCCCAACTCTTCAAATTGTTCAAGATCTTCGTCTGTCCACCAGTTGTTCAGGTTTCCTTCAGCATCAAAGCGGGATCCGCTGTCATCGAAACCGTGGGAAATTTCGTGGCCTATCACTGCACCAATTCCGCCGTAATTTACTGCAGCATCAGCTTTATAATCGTAGAACGGTGGCTGTAAAATAGCAGCCGGGAATACGATCTCGTTGTAGCTTGGGTTGTAATAAGCGTTCACCGTTTGAGGTGGCATATACCACTCGCTTTTGTCAACAGGCTGTCCAAGTTCTGAAAGGTTTTCTTCAACTCTCCATTTCTGAGCGTTCATAAGGTTCTGGAAATAAGATCCTCCTTCTTCGGGACTTTTAATTTCAAGTCCGCTGTAATCTTTCCACTCATCGGGATAACCCACTTTCACAGTGAAATTATCCAGTTTTTCCAGGGCTTTTTTCTTGGTATCCTCACTCATCCATGGAAGTTCATTAATCCTGTTTTCGTAGGCTTTAATAATATTTCCAATCATTTCCTGAGCTTTTTCTTTAGCTTCTGGTGGGAAATTTTGCTCTACGTAAAGTTTACCAAGAGCTTCTCCAATTGTACCGTTTACAGTACCTAGGGCTCTTTCGTTTCGTGGCCGTTGTTCCTGGGCTCCCTGCAACGTTTTGTCATAAAATTCCCAGTTCTCACGCTCAAGTTCTGTAGTTAAGGTAGAAGCGGCATCATTAAAAAGGTTCCATTTTAAATATGCTTTCCAGTCTTCAACAGAATTTTGTGCAATAATATCCTGAAGGGACTTCATATACTCCGGTTGGGTAATGATAATCGTGTCCAGGTCTTTTGCACCAATTCCTTCAAAAAATGCCTCCCATTGCATTGCAGGAACTGTATTCTGAAGTTCATTTAACGTCATTGGATTGTAAGTTTTCCTTGCATCACGACGTTCCACTTTATCAAGCTGGGGTTGAGCAAGACTGGTTTCAAAAGCAAGGATAGTTTCTGCTTCTGCACTAGCTTCCTCTTCAGAATAATCTAAATACTGAAGCATTTCTGTAATGTACTCCTTATATTTTTCCCTCTTCTCTTTAGAATCGGAATCGTCTGCAACATAATAATCCCTGTCAGGAAGTCCCAATCCTGAAGGATTTAGGTAGGCAGCATTCATGTTACTGTTTTTTCTGTCTGCGCTAACACCAAAGGAGAAAAAACCTGCACTGCCGTACTCACTCATATCCACAAGGAAATTCTGTAAATCTTCCTTGTTGTTGATGGAATCGATCTTAGCAAGATACGGCTTAATAGGTTCTATCCCCATTTGGTTCCTCGACACGGTGTCCATAATACTTTTATAAAGATGAACTGCTTTCGCCTGGTCACCTTCGGGGTTTAGAGTGTCGCTGGAAGAAGCAGCTTCAAGAATGCTAAGCGCATCGTCATCGGTTCTTTGGCGAAGCTCATAAAAACTTCCCCAGGAAGTCCTGTCTTCAGGAATTTCTGTGGAATCCAACCACCTTCCGTTTACGTATCTAAAAAAATCATCTTTTGGATTTGTGGTAGTGTCCATATAGGATAGATTAATCCCGCGGACTTCTTCCTCGGCCTGCGCCGTTCTGTTATCATCCTTGCAACCGGTAAGTACGGCCGAGCCAAGAACAGAAAACAGTAAAACATTTTTAAGTGTATTCATGTGGTTTTAGAAATTTAAAAATTCTGAGCTAAAGTAATAAAAAGGTAAATATCTTCAGCGTGAATTGTTTACGCAGAATTAATGCCAGAGATTACTAATTCTTCTGAAGTTTGGATTGCAGTTCCTGATCTGCTTCTTTTTTGATCGCGAGAACTTCATCTACGTTTTCATTCGGGATGGTGATAGAAAGAACGTAGTGCTTAATTTTCCAATTTTCGTCCTTTTTTTCCAGGATTCCCGAGCCGCGGCAAATTCCCATTTGTGTGTCCAGCAGTTCATCAAACCAGACATAATCTCCGTTTTTTCCAAGGTAAATATTTCTTTGCATCGCTCTAAATTCCCAGGCTTTTCCTTTGTCGAAATGAGGTTTTGCATATTCCCTGAAGTCTTGGTTTTGCCAGTTTTCAGTCGCCTCTGTACCAATAAAAACTGCATCTTCTGTCATTAATCCAAAATACGCTTCAAAATTGGCGTTTGCAGCTGCCCGGTGCCAAAGCTTAATTGTTTGTGCTACTTGCTCCCGGGCAGAAAGTTCAGCATTAGAAAAATCCTGTGCGTAGCAACTAAAGCTGGCTACTGTGAGAAAACAAACTGCTATAAATTTCTTCATAATAAAAAATTGACTGGCTAGGAGTCGTTTAAAGTTCGGAGGCTGCGCTGGGAAACGGAATCATTTTCGACTTCATTTTCATTCTCTTCCTCCTGCAAATCCAGTTCAGCTTCAAAATCCTGAAGTGTTTTCAGGAAAATTTCGTTCATCTGAATTTTCAGATAGTTAAATTCTGAAGGGATTTCTTCTGCGACCTCCTCTATTTCCTCAGGATTGGGCTTTCGCTTGGAAGCAGCATGGTCCAGCAACATAGATTTTGTGGTTAGTACATTTAAACGAGCCTCTACGGCTGTGGAACGTAGTGAATCTGGCACCGAATTTTCTAAAGATTGCATTATTTCTGCCAGGGGAGCAGCATTGGTCATCACTTTGCGAAGCGTGGCGTCATTAAATTTATCGATCTCGTTTTGCGCAGTAATATATTCAATCCATTGCGCGGCATATTCCCGGGCTTCGGGCAAAAGCTGTACCCGCTCATTAGTGACCTCTATTTGTTTTCCAAATTCGGTGGTATCTACCTCGGTTGTGGCAGGATCCTCTACCTGCCTGTCTTTGCAGGATACCAGGCACAACAAACCTAAAATAAAGGGTACTTTTTTCATGTAAAATAGTGAATGCTTTTCAGGAAAAATCCTTTCGTTATAATTGCGGATATAAATTTAGGCTAATTCGGCGGGAAACAAAACAGAAGGTCGAAAATTGCCATTTTCAGGGGATCACTATTTTCTTCGGAAGAAAACAAAAATACCAGATTTATGCTGAAGGGCTAGCCTTTATAGGATTAGAAGAACTTCAAAAATAAGATAGGTTTAAGGTTTTTTATTGCATAAATCTCTGTGATAATGGATATATTTGCAAAAAATTGAAATCTATGGCCGGAAAAATCTTAATTATAGGAGCCAGCGGACAAATAGGCACCGAGTTAAGCCTGAAATTACGTGAAATTCACGGAAATGAGCACGTAATTGCCAGTGATATAAGAGAAGGCAAGGCAGAATTGATGAATTCGGGCCCTTTTGAGGTTGCCGATGCCACCAATACTGAACAGATTGGTAGGATTGTGGAGAAATACAATATTTCTGAAGTTTATCTTATGGCGGCCATGCTTAGTGCCACTGCCGAAAAAGCACCAATGAAAGCCTGGAACCTAAATATGGATTCCCTTTTTAACGTGCTGAACCTTGCGAAAGATAAAAAGATTGAAAAAGTATTCTGGCCATCCAGTATTGCCGTTTTTGGACCAACGACACCAAAAGATGCGACGCCGCAAAATACAATTATGGAACCTTCAACGGTCTATGGGATTAGTAAACAAACCGGCGAGCGCTGGTGCGAATATTTTCACAGGATTTATGGTGTAGACGTAAGGAGCATACGTTATCCCGGAATTATTAGTTACAGGACGCTGCCCGGAGGCGGCACTACAGATTATGCGATAGAAATTTTTCATGAAGCGGTGAAAAATGGTGCTTACACTTCCTTCCTTTCAGAAAACACTTCGCTGCCCATGATGTATATGGAAGATGCTATAAAAGCGACAATTGACATTATGGAGGCTCCTTCAGAAAAGATTAAAATAAGGTCTGCCTATAATCTTTCGGCTATGAGTTTTACCCCCAAAGAACTTGCTGAAGAAATTAAAAAGCAATTACCGGAATTCAGTATTCTATACGAGCCAGATTTCAGGCAACGAATAGCAGATTCCTGGCCATCCAGTATTGACGATTCCCGTGCGCGCGAAGATTGGGGATGGAAACATAATTGCGATTTGCAAAGCCTGGTTAAGGAAATGCTTGAAGGGGTAGGCAACAGTTGAAAGTACCAGAATATCTGCAGTAGGGGGTGCCGCTCAGGCAAATTAAAAATAAAATAATACCGCTGACAAGCTCCAGACAAAGATGAAGATTGTTCAGGAATTTTCTGAAGGTGTATTTTTTCTTTGGTTCTTGTTTTTTACTATAAAACAGGTTATAAGCTATCAATAATATATTGATTGTGACAGTTAGTAATGACTATCCTGTTAAATGCCCCATTATGGGTTTTTACGATTAAAATGAAAAATGGGGCTGCCGGAAAGCAGCCCCAGATTTTTGGCTAAATCAATTTTTAAAATACTCCTATAAAGTGGCTTCCTTCATCATTTACCAGTTCAGCTCCTTTAGTTACCTCGCCTGTTTCTGTATCTATAACGTAAATATTTCCGTTTTCTCCTACGGGAGCTTCTGTTACGTATACCTCATTTCCATCAACCACAAAGCCCTGGTACTGGAATAAGTAGAAATTCTGGGAATATGGGATTTCCTCTATTTTTTGTGCTGTTCTTGCTTCTAAATCTACCAGTGCGAAATATCCCTGTGCTCCTGCTACACCTTCAGCAGAACCTGCATGGCGATAAGCCACAACCGCTTTCCCGCTAGCAGTAGGTCTCCAGGCAAGAATATAAGCATCTTCTACCCCTAATGCTTCATCTAAGTTAAATACGTAAGAATCATCATACTGGTTGTTGGCATCGATTTTTAAGATATGAGAACCGTTTGGATCGCCCTGGTTTGCCTGGTAAACACTTCCGTCAACTAAGAACGCATTGATACTACGGTAACCGTTGGTATTTCCTTTCCCTACTTCAGAAGTAATAACAGTTGGGTTTTCTAAAGATGGGTAATCTAATACAATGGTTTTAGCTCCTAAAATTTCGCCGTCCCTATCTGTTTCTCCGGTTTCCGGGTCTACTTTGCTAAGGCGTGCACCAATGTATAATTTATCGCCTGCAGCATTTAAAACAGGCATGTCAATTCTACCAAAGTAATACCCTTGTGCTTCCAGTTCTTCGCTTAGCGGGATGCTAGATTCTTTAAATTCTTTTATTAACGAATTTTCTAAATCTAAGGTGACAATACCCATAGTAGCTTCGGTACGCTCATAAAAATCGTCGCTCTCATCTTCTGGAGTGCCATTATTATTAAACTGGTTTTGAGTATTTACATAAACAGCAGCTCCTGTTTTGTCCCCGTCAAATAATTTAATCCATCTTGGGGCAGAACCTACATATTCACTAATACTTATTGGAGAACCAGCTTCTGAGAAGTTCTGCCCACCTTCTACATTATATTTCGTATATCTACCACCGGTGTCCCCGGCATAGCTAATATTAAATATAGTGTTTCCGTCCTCAGAAGATTGTAACCTGGCAGTTCTGTTTGAAGGAGCAATAAATCCGTTGTCAAAAGGCTCTATAGACACCGTTGGGTCTTTAGCGTCTTCACTGCTTATTGAATAAATTAAGGTACCTCCGTTACCATCTCCGGGATTTTCCCCCATCCTGGCAGCGGCAACAGTAATCCATCTGCCGTCTTCATTTTCGATTGGTTCCTGTCCGGGATCTATAGAACTGTCATCGTTGCTACAAGAAGCTAGTAAACCTGTTGCTATTGCAACCGTTGCTAACGTGTTAATACTAAAAATTTTACGTTTCATATATTATATATCTTTAATAAGTGGTTAAAAGTTATTGATTGAATAATTTAATTTCAGGTAAAAAGCTCTTCCTGGTTTTTGTACAGATAAGTTGTCGTAAACAGGCTTGTCAAAGATGTTTTTAACATCAAAACTCATTACAAAATTTTGGTTCGGGAATATATAACTAAGCCCAAGATCTTGTGCAAATTGCTGAGGTACTTTAAAAAAATCATCTCCTACGGTATTGGATCCCTGGGGAACCAGGTAGGAGAACTCATCAGTAAAGTACATGGTGTAGAACAGATTTATATGGGAGTTTTTCTGGATTAAATCCTTAAATGAATACCGTAAGCTGCCATTCATTGTAAAAAAAGGGGTATTGGGAACATCTATTTCCACACCCCTGTTTTCAACTTTTAAATCGAATCGGGATATGTTGAAATTAAGACCGAAATTGTTGTTATAGGTATAATTTAATTGTGCGTCTATACCCTTAGAAGTTCCGCTTCCCTGGTTTACATAAAGAATTAATTCTTCATCTACATTTAAGGAAGTTTGGATAGGCAAGCCAATTCTATCTTTAATATTTCGCGTGAAAAGATTGGTTGAAGCGCTAATTTGATGTTCTTTTAGGTTAAAGGTGCCTAGCTTAAACCCCAGATTATAATTATTGCTTTGCTCTGGATTAATACTTGAGTTTGCTACGACATTATCGCCATCGTTACCAAAAATTTCGGTTTCATTTGGTAATCGTACGGCTTTTTCTGCTGAAGCTAATAAAGTAATAGTAGGGGTAAGCTCGTAAGAAGCCGCAAAACCATAGCCATCATATTTTTTGTTGCTGCTTACAACTTCATCCACAATTTGCCTGTTTCCGTCTGGATTTTGTTGAATTTCAGGATCTACATTTATTGTTTTTTGCTGGTAGTATTTTCCAAATAAATTTACTCTTAACCTGTCATTAAAAGCATTTAACTCATAGGTTAAAGAAAGAATGTTTTTGTGTAAATCCCTTGTTCCTACAAATGTGTTTTCTAATACAGATTGTAGTTCATCACTATCTTCCCTGTCAATTCCGCTATACACATGGTTTGCCAGAATTTTGTGGTTATTGTTAATAGCGTAAGCCAACCCTGTTCTGATAGAGGCTACATTTCGGTTTATTTTAGCAAGCGTGGGGCCACCTTCTTGTTGTGAACGCCGGGTATATTTAAATTCCTCACCTTCATAATTAATCGCTCGTTTCCCGTTCCAGCTATAAGCCCAAGGAACCGTGTCGTTTACCTGGCGGTTGCGCGTACCGTAGTATCCGTTTACATTTATATCTAATCCTGGAGTAAATAAATCATTTTTTTGGTAAGTTATGTTGGCCAGCGATGCGTCTGATTCAAGAAATCTTCCTTTATATGGGGTGTCGGTCATAAAAGCCCCATGTTGAACCTCCTTATAATCATCAGAACCTGTAAAGCCTACAAAAAACCGATCTGCCCATTTTACATCGGTATAACCAATTTGCGCCGTTCCCCCGGTAGATCTGTAGGCGTCGTTAAATCTTCTTGCAGTAATAGGAGTTTGTAGGCCGCCTAACCCTTTTACTACCACACTTCGGCCCGAAACTTCATAATCGTTGTCAGAATAATTATGAAAGGCAGAGGCTTTTACGGTAAAGCCAGACTTATCAAACCGATATAACCCGTTTACATTGGCCTGGAAAGTATTAAATGATCCGTAGGAGACAGAAGCGTTAATATTCTCACTGGATTGTTTATTAAGTACAATGTTAATTGCTCCACCAAGCGCATCATCGGCCAAATGGCCGGGAACAACGCCTTTGTAGACTTCAATCCGCTCGATCATCGAAGGCGGAATACTGTTTAAGTTGTAGGAAGAACCAAATGTGGAAATTGGAATACCGTCTATAAAAATACGTACGGCACTTCCCGATAATCCATTCAAACTGTATTCTGCACGAGAGCCTAAACCGCCATTCTGGCGAATTTTCACCCCAACTGTAGTATTAAGTAATTCGTTAGTCTGAATATTTCTAATACTTGCTTCTTCGGTTTCTACAACGCTAAGTGCAAAACCTTTTTTTTCCATTTGAGATTTAAATGATTCTGCCTGAAGGAGTACTTCATCTAATTCATTTTCTGAGGTGTTGATAACTATATTGTACTTTAAATTTTCTTGATTTATAGCTATCTGTTGGTGAGCTATAAAATCGCCGTTATTAATCTCAATTAAATAAATTCCTGCCTGTAAGTTCTTTATCTGGTAATTTCCTTCTGAATCTGATCGGGTATTTTTACTTTGGTTAAGATTGGAAGCTGTAATACTGGCCCCACTTACTGCCTCACCATTTTGATCTTCGATTATTCCTGAAATATTGAAACCTTTAGGTTCGGTTTGCTGTGCGTGTATAGTAGACACAACTGCTGACAGTATCAGTAAAACAAAGCTTATTTTGGAATGTATAGCCACAATTGCAATTAATTGTTCTTATTTAAACTAAATTTAAATAACTTGCGGCAAATATATCTTTTGAACTAATAAAGCCATTTCTGTTTTGGTAATAAAAATTACGGAAAACGTATTATGTATATTGAGTCTAAATTAAAAGAAGTTGATAAAGCCTTATTTGAGATGGATTTTTCCGGGTTAGACCGAAAAAGTATTTTATCTAAAGAAGTTTCAAATTATTCGGATTCCGGGCTAAAGGCTGCGGGTAAAATTCAATTTACAAATGGATTACTTATTATAGATACTGAATTTAATAATAAAAAAAGCCTTACCAATATACTTGAAATTAAGGGTGAATATATTCAGGTTTCTTACTTAAAAAAAAGGGGGGCTGATTTAATTTTATCCGGAGTCAAACAGGCTGTAGGCTTAGGCAGAATTCAATGTTGCTATGATTTGGACACCAGGAGCATCATTAAGTTACCTGCAAACCAGCCCATCCATTGTCAGGCGATTTATTTATCTAAAGATTATTATCTGGAATTATTAAAAAATGAAGCCTGGATCGAAAACAACACCTTCTATAAAAAAGTACTGCAAGGAGATTTACAAAGTTGGGGGGCCTGTCAGTTTCCTATAAATTATAATTTATATCATATTCTTAATGAAATTGCCCAGGCTAACTGGGATGAAGATTTCAAATTTTTTTTTATCGAGCTAAGGCTTAAGGAACTATTTCTTTCCTTACATCTATGTCAACAGGAGTCGCTAAAAGGATTCCCAAAAGATATAAGTGAAGAAAACCGGGAGAAAATTAAAAAAGCGCATGCCTATTTAATTGAACATTTTAAAAGTCCTCCTACTATCAAGGTCCTGGCGAGGAAAGTACTTTTAAATGAACTTCAGTTAAAAAAAGACTTTAAAAAAATGTATGGAAAAACGATAAGAAGTTTCGTTATTGAGTTGCGTATGGAGAAAGCTAAAAGTCTGTTGGGAAAATATACGGTTAGTGAAATGGCGGGAATTTTGGGTTATAAAAGCATTCCACATTTTATAAATACGTTTAAAAAATGTTATGGTTATACTCCAAAACAAGGTTTAAACCAGTGACCGGTAAACATAAAAAAGCCGCTACAGCGGCTTTTTGAAGTCTTAAAATAGAAATTCTGTTATTCTATAACGCGTACGTTGCTTGCGTTTACTCCTTTTCTTCCTTCAACTTCTTCGTACTCTACTTTGTCACCCTCTTGAAGAGTTTCGCCGTCAAGTCCTGTAATGTGAACAAAGATGTCTCTTCCGGTTTCGTCGTTAGTGATGAATCCATAACCTTTGGACTCATTGAAAAATTTTACTGTACCTTCCATTATAAAAAAATAAATATTATTAAAGTGCAAACTTAGTATAATATATTTGACATGGCCTCAAGATTTTCTGATAAATTTGAAAAAAATTAAGATTTAACTTTCTATTTACGATTATTTTCCCGCATCTTTTTCATGTTCTTATCAGAGAGCGTATAGTCTTCCAGCTTTTTTCCTTTCCATCTCACATAGAGGAAGATAGGCATTAAAATAAAAGCGCTTGTGAGTACGGCAACTCCAATTACAGTATCACCCAATGGGTCGTCGCCTTCCATTTTAAAATAGAAACCAACGCCAATGGCAACGAGAATTGCAATGCCTAAAATCTTTAATATCGTATTCATAATTTATACTGTTACTTCAATCAATTTCTTGCGGTAGGCAGTAAGTAGTTTAGATTTCGATATAAACCCTATGTACTTTTTATCTTTAACGACAGGAAGGTTCCACGCATCACTATCCTGGAATTTCTTCATAATGTCCTTAGTCCTGTCTGTTCTCAAATCTATTATTTCCGGAGGCCGCTGCATGATATCGCTTACCTTAACTTCATCATACAATTTTTGATCGAACATTATAGGCCTTATATCGTCCAGAAGGATAATACCAAGGAATATACCCTTTTTGTCCACGACCGGAAAAATATTCCTGTTTGATTTTATAACTCCTTCTTTTATTAAATCGCCCAAAGTCAGGTTAATTTTAATGGGAATAAAATTTTTCTCAATTACACTGTTGATGTTCATAAGCGTTAGAACCGTCTGATCTTTATTATGCGTTAAAAGTTCTCCCCGGGCAGCAAGTTCCAGCGTGTAAACAGAATGGGGCTGAAATTGCGAAGTAATCATAAAAGAAATAGCAGCGGTAATCATTAACGGTATAAATAACTCGTAACCGTGGGTTAATTCTGCAATAAGAAAAATTGCCGTTAAAGGAGCGTGAAGTACACCGGCCATTAAACCGGCCATTCCTACCAGGGTGAAATTACTCACTGAAATTGGATTGTTGATCTTTAAATGATTAATGAGCAGTGCAAAACAATGTCCCATAGCACTTCCCATAAAAAGCACCGGCGCAAAAATTCCGCCAACGCCTCCTGCGCTAAAGGTGAGGGAAGATGCCACAATCTTAAAGATTACCAACCCGGCCAGTAAAACGATTACCACCCAGAAATTTTCCAGATAAGCATTGAAAAAATTGGTTCCCAGAGCCTCCAGATAATTCTCCTGCAGCAAATTGTTTATTACATTGTAGCCTTCGCCATACAGCGGAGGAATAAAATAAATAAGGAGCCCCAGGCCCAAACCTGCTAACGTAAGGCGGTAAAAAGGAGACTGGATCCTGCCGAATAATTTGTTAATACTGAAATATGTTTTTGTAAAGTAGATAGAGCATAGAGAAGCGAGTACTCCAAGCAGGATGTAATAGGGGACTTCTGAAATAATAAAACTGTCCTTCAACTGGAACGGAAGAATAATTTCGCTTCCGAAGAAGAAATAAGAAGTTAATATTGCAGAAACCGAGGCCAGGAGCAAAGGCAGTAATGACACAAGCGTGAGGTCCAGGCTAAAAACTTCAATAGCAAAAATTATAGCAGCAATTGGTGCTTTAAAAATAGAAGACATGGCTCCTGCCGCTGCACAACCAATTAGCAACGTACGAGAAGCCTGGTTGAGCAGGAAAATTCGGGAAATGTTGGAGCCAAGAGAAGCGCCGGTAGCTACAGTAGGACCTTCCAGACCAACAGAACCTCCAAAACCAACGGTGATTGGAGCTGTGATAAGAGAGGCGTACATCTGGTACCTTCGCATAATCCCTTTACGCTGTGAAATAGCGTGAAGCGTTGTTGGGATCCCGTGTCCCACTTTTCTTCGGAAAATAAATTTTATAATAAGCCAGGTGAGGAAGAGGCCTATAATGGGAAAAATGAAGTAAAAGGCATCATGATAATTTGCAATAAATTTGCCTTGGAGCAGCGTCTGAATAAAATGCGTCAGGTTTTTAATAGCTACCGCTCCAAGGCCCGCAATAAAACCGATTATCGCACTTAAAAACATCAGGAATTGCTGATGAGTAAGATGCCGGCTTTTCCAGTTTAAAAACCGGAGCAAAACTGATTTGCTGAAATTTGCCACGCAAACTCTGTTTTAAATTAGAACCAAAAATTACGCTTACTGCAGAAACCAGAAGAATTTATAACTTCACCTGAAGATGCAATTCGTTTAGTTGATCTTCGTCCAGTTTTGCAGGAGCATCTATCATCACATCACGACCTGCATTGTTTTTTGGAAAGGCGATAAAATCCCGGATGGTTTCCTGACCACCTAAAATAGCCACCAGCCTGTCGAAGCCAAAGGCTATCCCGCCGTGGGGAGGTGCGCCATATTGAAAGGCTTCCATTAAAAATCCAAATTGCTCTTTTGCTTCTTCCTCTGTAAAGCCAAGGTAGTCAAACATTTTGGACTGAGTCTTTTTATCGTGGATCCTGATTGAACCGCCACCAATTTCATTTCCGTTTAAGACCAGGTCGTAGGCATTTGCCCGCACTTCCCCGGGATTTGTTTCCAGCAACGGAATATCTTCCTTTTTAGGCGAAGTAAAAGGATGGTGCATCGCGTGATACCTTTGGGTTTCTTCGTCCCACTCCAAAAGTGGAAAATCCAGCACCCATAGCGGAGCAAATTCTTCAGGATTTCGTAGTCCCAGTTCATTTCCCAGGTGCATTCTTAGAGCACTTAGCTGAGTTCTTGTTTTATCTTTGTCACCGGCCATCACGAGGATAAGGTCCCCTGCTTTTGCACCGGTCTCTTTTGCCCAGCCTTGAAGATCTTCAGAAGAATAAAATTTGTCTACAGAAGATTTTAAGCTGCCGTCTTGGTTAAATTTTACCCAAACAAGACCGTTTGCACCTATTTGTGGGCGCTTTACCCATTCAATAAGTTTGTCAATTTCCTTGCGGGTGTAAGAGGCTGCGCCGGGAACAGCAATTCCCACTACAAGTTCCTGCTGGTCGAAAACGTTGAAACCTTTGTTTTTTGCCTGTTCGTTAAGGTTTGCGAATTCCATTCCAAAACGGATGTCGGGTTTGTCGTTTCCATATTTTTCCATAGCTTCTGCATAAGTCATCCTCGGAAAATCACTAATATCGACTCCATTTATTTCCTTGAGCAGATGCCGTGTTAGTCCTTCAAAAATATTCAGAATGTCTTCCTGCTCTACAAAAGCCATTTCACAATCTATCTGCGTGAATTCCGGTTGCCTGTCTGCCCTCAAATCTTCATCGCGGAAACATTTTACGATCTGGAAGTATTTATCCATTCCGCCTACCATCAGCAGCTGTTTAAAAGTCTGCGGAGATTGGGGAAGTGCGTAGAACTGACCTTCATTCATTCTGCTGGGCACCACAAAATCACGTGCACCTTCTGGAGTGGATTTTATCAGGTAAGGGGTTTCGACTTCAATAAAACTTGCCTGTGATAGATAATTTCTTACCTGCATACCCACTTTGTGGCGGAAAACAAGTTTATTCTTTACCGGATTCCGGCGAATGTCCAAATAACGGTATTTCATTCTTAAATCCTCACCTCCGTCTGTTTCTTCTTCAATAGTAAAAGGAGGGGTACGGGAAGTATTGAGGATTTCTAATTGTGATACGAGAATTTCTATTTCTCCGGTCGGGATATTCGGGTTTTTCGATTCTCTTTCAATCACTTCTCCCGTTACCTGGATCACAAATTCACGGCCCAGTTTTCCTGCTCTTTCCATTAAATCTGTAGAAGAACGTTCCTCATCAAAGATCAATTGGGTAATACCGTAGCGATCGCGAAGATCAACCCAAACCATAAAGCCTTTGTTCCTTATCTTCTGGACCCACCCAGAGAGTTGAACTTCCTGGCCTTTGTCTTTTAAGCTTATTTCCCCGCAGGTATGACTTCTATACATAATATCCTCAAATTTAAAAGTGGGGCAAAAGTAATAAGTTATTCGCGTTTTTAGGTAAATAATAATAGATAAAAGTCCAGGTATTTACGTGATAATCCTTCTATTCTTAATATATAACTAGTTGGTTAACAAATATATAAAGCTGCAATGTTAATTTAATGTTACGTAGTTATTGATTTATTGTAAACTTTCTTGTATATTTGTAAAGCAATCATTAAAAAAGAACTGTGATGAAGAAGATAAAACAAATGATGCTAATAGGCGCTTTAGCCATTAGCGGTGCTGTTATGGCACAAGAGAAGGAGCCTGTTTTTGAAAAACAGGGAGAATTAATTAAAGGGACGTTTTACTATGAAGATGGAAATATTAGACAGGAAGGTACGTACAAGGACGGAAAACTCCACGGGGAGTGGGTTTCTTACAATAAAGAAGGTGAAAAGACAGCGATCGGCCAGTACGAAACGGGTCAAAAAGCTGGTAAATGGTTTTTTTGGACTGATGACAATTTAACGGAAGTAGATTATGAAGATAGCAAAATCGCTTCAGTAAATAGCTGGAAAAATGAAAGCGGCCTGGTGAGCAGCGATTAGTTTTTCTAAATTACAGAATATAAAAAACCCCGGAGCTAATTGCTTCGGGGTTTTCTTTTTTATTGTATCGGGGGGTGAATGCCCCGAAGACTTGCCTCGCTAGTAAATGTTTTAAAGGTTGAAAACGTATTCTACTAGAAACTCATTGGGCTTACACCGGAGAAATTTATTTTTAGGCATTTGCCATTTGTTTTTTTTGTTCTCTGGCTGCTTTTTTATCCCTAAACCTGATCTTTGCTCTGTTCACTAAATAGAACATTACCGGTACCACTACCAAGGTAAGGAAGGTTGCGAAAACAAGACCAAAGATCACCGTCCATGCCAGGGGTCCCCAAAAAATCACGTTGTCCCCACCAATATAGATACCGGCATCGTAATCTACAAACAGTCCAAAAAAGTCTATGTTTAACCCAACTGCCAAGGGGATAAGTCCTAGTACGGTTGTAATCGCAGTAAGGACCACCGGCCTTAACCTGGATTTACCACTCGCTACAATAAGCTCAAAATATTGCTGCCTGGTAAGCAGATCTTCATCATCCATTTCCAGCTCGTGCTTCTTCCGGTCTATGAGTATTTGTGTGTAATCTATAAGTACAATCGCATTGTTAACCACAATTCCTGCCAATGATATAATTCCCATCATGGTCATGATCACCACAAAATCCATACTAAATATAACCAGGCCAAGAAATACTCCTACTAATGATAGGATAATAGCCATTAAAATAATTATAGGTTTGGACAGGGAATTAAACTGGCCTACCAAAATAAGAAGAATTCCTCCCATGGCATAGAATAAGGCCATCAGCAGGAAATTCATATTTTCTGACTGCTCTTCCTGTTCTCCGGTAAAAGAATACTCAATATTCTGCGGA
The DNA here is from genome assembly GCF_031846505.1 of Autumnicola edwardsiae. Lineage (NCBI taxonomy): Bacteria > Pseudomonadati > Bacteroidota > Flavobacteriia > Flavobacteriales > Flavobacteriaceae > Autumnicola > Autumnicola edwardsiae. The sequence goes on along the minus strand of NZ_JAVRHP010000001.1, from coordinate 75,702 downwards.
AGATTATAGTTTTCTAGTTCACTCTTCAGAGTATTTACAATTTCGGTAGCATTGTATCCGCTCAACACATTGGAATACAGGGTTATGACCCGCTTAAGATCTTTTCTTTTTATAGAGCTGAAGGAGGAGGTGTTTTTCTTATCAATAACTGTGGAAATAGGCACCTGTATAATTTGTCCCTGATTATTTCTGAAGGTCATGGGCATGTTAAAAAGCACATTCTCATCGTATCTGTACTCATCGCTCAGCCTCACATTAACAGGATAATCTTCGTCGTCTTCCTTGTAAGTGGTGATTTCTTCTCCATATATTGCCCGTCTAAGTGTTTGTCCCACGCTTGCACTGGAAACTCCCAATTGTCCTGCCTTCTTACGATCTACATCTATGGCGAGCTCAGTTTTGGATTTGTTTACATCTATCTTTAGTTCCTCGATTCCCGCTATACCCAAATCTTCTATATAAATTCTCATTTGTTCTGCTTCTCTTAGCATCTCCTCATAATCGTCCCCCCGCAATTCTATATTTATAGGGTAGCCTGTAGGAGGACCTGCGGCATCCTTTTCCACAATAACGGTTGCTCCCGGAAATCCCTGTACGGTGTCACGAATTTCTGATAGTACTTTACTGCTTTCCACCCCTCGGCGGTACTGGAATTCCCGCATAGATAAAGTGACCTTTCCTTTATGAGGCATTTCGTTACTTTGTCCCATATCTGTCTGTGGGTTTCCAGCACCCTCACCAACAATAGAGATCGCAGACTTTACCATGTAGTTAAAGCCGTCTTCATCTTCGTACTTTTCGATAACCCCAAATATGCGCTCTTCAATTTTCTTGGTAAGTTCATTAGTTTTCTGAATAGCGGTGCCTTCCGGGTATTCGATATAGGTCATGATCTGGTTTGGCTCATTTTCGGGAAAGAACAGCACTTTTGGCTGTGCGATACCTACCAGAATGAATGAAAGGATTAACATTACGATGGTTCCAAAGAAGAACACATAAGCTTTCTTACCTCCAAGTGCATACTTTAGAAACCGTTCATAGAAGTTGTCCAGTTTTTTCAATGATTTGTACTGAAAATATTTTACAGCCCCAGAAAGTACATATTTATAAAGCCATAAAAGGAGTGCTGTAAGGATACTTAAGTTACCAAAACCACGTAATGCACCTATATCCAGAATGAATCCTGCTGTAAGAAGTAAGACCCCCACTCCGCCAAGGATTAAGCTCCAACGAATGAGTTTCTTTTTGGTTAAAGACTCTTCTTCTGTCTTCATATATCTCGAAGTAAGCATTGAGTTAATGATAAGCGCTACAAACAGGGAAGAACCTAATACGATGGAAAGTGTGATTGGGAAAATAATCATGAATTTCCCTATTAAACCCGGCCAGAGTCCCAATGGGAAAAAGGCGGCAAGGGTAGTTGCTGTTGAGGCAATAATGGGCCAGGCGATCTCTCCCATACCTTGTTTTGCAGCTTTAATTCTAGGCATTCCCTGGTCCATGAGGGAATAGACGTTTTCTACTACCACAATACCATTATCTACCAGCATTCCCAATCCCATCACAAGTCCAAAAAGCACCATCGTATTCAAGGTGTAACCCAGGGATGATAGAATAAATAATGACATTAACATGGAAAGGGGGATCGCAAAACCTACAAAAAGTGAGTTTCTAAAGCCTAGAAAGAACATAAGCACCACCACAACCAGAATTACTCCGAAGATGATGTTATTCACCAGGTCGTTAACCTGGTTCTCGGTTTTTATAGATTGGTCGTTAGTGAAGGTAATATTTAGACCATCGGGTAAAACTTTTTCTTCCTCTCTCACCAGTTCCTTGATTTGTTGAACCGCTTCGATCATGTTTCTTCCCGCACGTTTTTTTATGTCCAGCATCACAACAGGTTTCCCATATTCCCGTGCGTACGAGGTAGGATCTACTTCTTTAAACCTAATTGTTGCTATATCCTCGAGATAGACATCTCCACCATCGGTCTTTACCACTACCGTTCCGAGTTCCTGCGGATTTTCAAGTTCACCAAGAATCCTGATATTCTTCTGGGAACCACCACTAATCACATTTCCGGCAGAGATCGTATTGTTTTCTGTACTTACGGCGTTTATAATATCCTGAAAACTGACTTTTGAGGCTGACATTTTGTAAATATCCACAGCAATTTCAACCTCCATCTCTTCGGCGCCACGAATGGGAGCTTCTTTAATGGGGGCTAATAGTTCTATCTTATCCTGAAGATGCTCTGCATAATCCTTTAATTGTTGTGTGGGATAATCTCCAGTTAGATTAATATTCAAAATAGGTTGTTCTTCAGAAAGGTTTAGATCAAACACATTAGGTTCTACCTTTGCACCATTATCCAGTGTAGGCCAGGTAGTTTCTGCTTTAACCTGATCCACCTTATCTTTAATACGCTGTTTGGCCGTGGGAATTTCTACAGTTTCCTCAAATTCAACAATAACCATCGAATAATCCTGGAGCGTAGTAGAGGTAATTTCCCTTACCCCGCCCACATTATTGAATTCTTCTTCAAGAGGCTCGGTAATAAATTTCTCCACATCTTCTGCCGAGTTTCCGGGATTTACAGAGCTGACATAGATTTTGGTTTCTACAATTTCGGGGAAAGCTTCCCTGGGCATCGTATAGTAAGCATAGACCCCAAGCGCCATAATAATTGTAATAATCACGTAGACAATCATCCTATTGTCTATGGCAAATGAGGAAAGTTTAAATTCTTTATATGGATTTTTGCTCATCTTGAGATATCTTATTCTAGATTAGTTTTGGCAATACGCTGCCCATCACGAATGTTTTTTGAACCTTCAATAACGATTACATCACCATCTTTAAGCCCACTTTTTACTTCTATATGATTTTGATAATTAAGGCCTAATTCAAGTTTAACCTTTTTTGCAACTCCTGTGGAATCAGATTCCGGTTCGTAAATAAAAGCAATGGCCTCTCCTTCTGCATTTTCCTGAAGTATGGTTTCCGGGATCAATATGGCGTCCTGATTGGTGTAATTGTTTATCTGTACATCTGCAATAAGGTTTGGTTTTATCTTGCGGTCCTTATTTGGGATGGCAATCTCCACATCGTATTTGCGATTATCTGGATTTATATAATTCCCCACCTGCCTGATGACGCCTTTGTACTGCTCCCCAATTGCAGAAATATTTACAATTACTTTCGAGCCTTTTTCTATACTGGAAAGATAATTCTCGGGTATGGCGGCCCTTACATACATGTCACTAAGATCCACCAGGCGCATCACCTCGGTCTGTCCCTGGTTTACCACCTGACCTTCTTCGGCAATGATATTATCAATTTCTCCGGCAAAAGGAGCTCTTAGCTCGGTTTTTGCCAGCTGTTTTTGGGTTTGATTAGCCGCTTCAACTGCTGCCTCGTAATTTGCTTGAGCTTCCAAAAATTGAATTTCTGAACCTATTTTCTGCTCCCAAAGGTTTTTGCGGCGCTCAAAAGTGGTTTCCGCAAGTCTTGCCTGGGTTTGTTGTTGCGCTAATTGATTTGAAAGTCCTGCATCTTCAATCTTTGCCAATAATTGTCCTTTTTGAACTCGGTCGCCTTCTTTAACATACACATCAGTTAAAACACCGGAGTATTCTGGAAAAATAATGATGTTTTGATCGGTTTCGATATCCCCCTGAACTTGGATATAATGTTTGAAAAGCGTATCATTCAACTTTTGAACCGTAACTAGCTGTGGTAGGGTTTTTTCTGCTTGATTATCTACGTACTTATTTAATTTGTCCAATTTTTCCCGAAGTTCTTTTTGCTCTTCGTTTAATTCCTGACGTTTTTGTTTTATGGCTGCAAGATTGCCATTCTCTATAAGTTCATCTACAGATTTCTCTTCGCCACCACAAGAGGTTAGCAGAAGGATAAGGCTCAATATTACTGAAATCTTTTTCATGGAGTTGTGAATTGCTTTTTCTTAATTATTTTGAATTTCTTCGTATCGTGTGGTGTCAAGTAATGTTTCCAGGTCGGTCTTTGCGGTTAAAAGATCCAGCATAGATTGCAAATACTGCTGTTGGGACTGGAATAATTGCTGCCTTGCCTCGCTAAGTTCAAAACTGGTGGCAAGGCCTTCAAAAAATTTAATTTCGTTCTTGTTTTCAATACGTTCTGCCAGCTCCAATGCCTGTTCTTTATTCTGATGATCTTCAATAGCATAGATGTATTCATTCCTGGCCCTCTCTATTTCCATTTTCACCTCATTTCTTGTCTGCTCTTTTTCTAATTGGGCTTGTTCCAGGGCGATCTCTTTTTGAGCGGTGCGAGCACTTCGTTTACCACTGCTAAAGATAGGGACGCTTAAATTTACTCCTAGAATCGACTGGTCAAAATAGGTCTGGTTGTCATTAAAGAAAGTAAAGGCATCACTATAACCCTGTACCCCATAATTAACAAAGGCTGTTAACGTAGGCAGGGCTTTGCTTTTCTCTAACTTCACTTCAACTTCGGCCAGATTGGTCTGGTCTTCAGCGATTCTATAATCAATATTGTTTTCTATATTATAATTTTCAGAGATTACCAGTAGAGGAAAATTATCCTCGCTAACTTTTTCCAGGTTATCTGAGGCATAAATTTTGTCTTCTATAGGAATTCCCATACTAAGCTTTAACATGTCGTAAGCAATTTCCAGCATCCTTATGGAGTTGTTTAGATTAGAGCGTTGGTTTAGCAGGGTAATCTCCAGCTGTTCCACATCTTCCAGTTCGCTAAGGCCATTTTCATAAATGATCCTGGTTTCACTTAAATTCTGTTCTATGGTCTCTACATTTTTTCTTGCAATGGTGGTGCTTTGGCGTGCCAGTAAAACATTACCATAAGCATCGGTAATTGCTTTTTTTACCTCCAGGTCTGTTTTTACCTTCTGGTTCTCTGAAATTTGAAGCAGGGTTTTGGCAGACTGTATCCCCACAATATAAGAGCCGTCAAATAGCAACTGGTTCCAGGTCGCATTGGCCGCCATGTTTTGTTCGGTTCCAAAGGTTACGGGTACAAAAGTGCCTGGTGCCCCTCCCGAGAGCTCTGCAGGAATCAGGGTAACTGGTTGCACCAGGTTATAGGTGTAGTTCGCTTCCCCGCTAATTTGTGGAAGACCTTCAGAGATAATTTCCCATTTTTGCTTTAGGGTTTTCTCTATTTCCTTCTGCGCGATTATAGAGCGGTAGGCATTTTCCAGGCCGTATTCCACAGCCTCCTGTAAAGTGAAATTATATTCGGTTAAACTATCCTGTTCCTGGGCATTCAGGAACGAATTGCTGCAGAAAAGCAACAGGAAAATTTGGATTATCTTTTTATTCATTTTTAATTATTTCTTCAAGAGTTTTCAAACCTTTATTGGTGCAAATAGCGCGTAGATGATATTCAAGAAAGTATTCCATGAGTTGGGTTTGGCTATATTCTTTCACGGGGAATAGTTCTTTGTCTTTAATCCCCATCATGCCTATAAAATGAATTCTGCTTATAAATGCCAGTGGCAGATCTTTGCGATAATACCCGGTTTCCATTCCGCGGTTCAGGTTAGAGACCACACAATCTTGTAACAATTCAAATTGACGGTTCTTCAAAGAATTAAAAATGTTTGGATAATACTTTTGAAGCTGATAATGTGGTGTTGTTTTTTCATCTTTTAGATGGGACATAACAAATCGTTTGATCTCGAAATTCTCTACTATGGGATTCTGTTCCTTATCTCTTATTTTCTCTATACCACCATAAATCTTATCAAAAATATAGTTGCTGGTGGCATGAATAAGTTTATTTTTCGTGGTGAAATTGGCATAAATGGTTTTTTTGGAGATGCCAATTTTTTCAGCAATATCATCCATAGTAACACTTTTAAAGCCATAATTCAGAAACATATCTGCCGCCGTTCTTAAAATCTTCTCTCTCAAAGCCTAAGTATTTTCGGGCGCAAAAGTAACACCGGGAAACTTTAAAAACAAATTAAGTTTCCGTGGTTTACTTTTATTTAACATTGGTGCTAAATTTGATTTATCTTCAATTATGGTATTTTAGCTGAAAATTAAATTTTATGCTATCTATTGCTCAATACCGGGAGGTATTTTCAGAATATCTCGAGTCCCAAATTAAAGTGAGGGAGCCAAGGAATTTATACGAACCTATGGTGTATATTCTTTCCCAGGGAGGCAAGCGTCTCAGGCCGGTTCTCCTTCTCATGGCGACAGAGATTTTTAATACAGATTACCGTAAAGCACTGGATGCAGCTCTTGCTATTGAAATTTTTCATAATTTTTCTTTGGTTCATGACGATATAATGGATGATGCGCCCATTAGGCGGGGAAAATTAACGGTGCATGAAAAATGGGGGATTAACACCGGTATACTTTCTGGTGATGCCATGCTCATAAATGCATATCAACTTTTTGAAACTTACGAGGGTAACATCTTTAAGGAGCTTGCGCAACTTTTTTCAAAAACAGCGACCCAGGTTTGTGAAGGTCAGCAATACGATATCGATTTTGAAACCAGGGAGGATGTAAGTATAGAAGAGTACATTAAAATGATAGAATACAAAACGGCTGTCCTTATAGGAGCTTCTTTGCAGATGGGTGCCATAGTTGCTGAAGAGAGTCCGGAATGTAAAGAGGCTATTTACCAGTACGGGCGCTATCTTGGGATTGCTTTTCAATTGCAGGATGATTACCTTGATGCCTTTGGGGATCCTGAAACCTTTGGCAAACAACCTGGAGGAGATATTATAGAAAATAAGAAAACCTTCCTCTATTTAAAGGCTTTGGAATCTTCAGGTAGAAGTGAAGCGCAACAGTTGGTGCATCTCTACTCCATCAATCCCGGAGAAAATTCGGAAAAAATAGAGGCGGTAAAAAATATTTTTCAGTCAAGCGGTGCTGCTGAACAGACGAGGCAGGAAATTGAAAAATACACACAACAGGCATTCACTATTCTTGAAGAGATAAATATTTCCGAAGAAAAAAAAGAGCCTTTAAGAAAATTTGGTGAGTCTTTAATGGAAAGACAGGTGTGATCTTACTTTTCTTGATTTAAATATTGTAATTACAACTTTTTTTATAGGGGTTTGGCGGTCTCTATGTTAAATTATTGGAATACGTAGGATAAAAAAATAGGATACGCTAAGGTGTTTTTTTTAAAAATTGTATTTTTGTTGTTACACTTAAAAAGAAACATTGGTTTCAAATTATGGATAGATTTTCATTTCTAAATGCCGCGCATACCGCATATTTCGCAGAACTTTATGACCAGTATTTACAATATCCTGATAGAGTAGAGCCCAGTTGGAGGGCTTTTTTTCAGGGTTTTGATTTTGGGATGCAACAGGATGGTGTTTCCGGAGAGGTTCTGGAATCTGCTCCTGCAAATTTTGAAGAAGGAGAGATACCGGAGCATGTAGTAAAGGAATTTCAGGTAATTCGGTTAATTGACGGGTACAGGACGAGAGGACATTTGTTTACGAAAACAAACCCGGTAAGGGAAAGAAGGAAGTACCGCCCAACTTTAGATATTGAAAATTTCGGTCTTTCTAAGGAAGATATGAATATCACCTTTAGCGCAGGTGAAGTCTTGGGTATTGGGCCTAAGACACTTAAGGAGATAATTGCACACCTTGAAAAGATTTATTGTGAATCTATTGGGGTTGAGTATATGTTTATTAGGAAACCGGAGGAAATCCAATGGATCCAGAATAAACTAAATGTCAACGAGAATCACCCGCAGTTCAATGCCGGTCAAAAGAAACAAATCCTCAGGAAGTTAAATGAGGCTGTCTCTTTCGAAAGTTTTTTGCATACAAAATATGTAGGACAAAAACGTTTTTCTCTCGAAGGAGGAGAGAGTTTAATTCCGGCACTGGATGCTTTAATAGAAAAAGCAGCCGAGCTTGGAATTAAGGACTTTGTAATGGGGATGGCCCATCGTGGACGTCTTAATACGCTTACAAATATCTTTGGAAAAAGTGCCAAGGACATCTTTAGCGAATTTGATGGAAAAGATTATGAGCAGGACATTTTTGATGGGGATGTAAAATATCACCTGGGGTGGACCTCATGCCGTACAACAGATAATGGCAATGATATAAATATTAATATCGCACCCAATCCTTCCCACCTGGAAACTGTAGGACCTGTGGTAGAAGGTATTGCCAGGGCAAAAAAAGATCGTCGTTACAATGGGGATAGTTCTAAGGTCTTACCTATTCTGGTACATGGTGATGCTGCAATAGCAGGGCAGGGTGTTGTATACGAAGTTGTGCAAATGGCACAGTTGGAAGGCTACGAGAATGGAGGGACCATTCATATCGTGGTGAATAACCAGATTGGTTTTACAACCAATTATCTTGATGCCAGATCTTCTACTTATTGTACAGATGTTGCAAAAGTGACTTTATCTCCGGTTTTACACGTTAACGCAGATGATGCCGAGGCTGTTGTTCACGCTATATTATTTGCGCTGGAATTCAGGATGAAATTCCACAGGGATGTGTTTATTGATCTTTTAGGATATCGGAAGTACGGCCATAACGAGGGGGATGAACCAAGGTTTACCCAGCCAAAACTTTATAAAGCCATAGCAAAACAGGAGAATACCAGAGATCTCTATGCGAAAAAACTTAAGAAAGAAGGTGTGATAGATGATGGTTTCTTAAAGAAACTTGAAGAAGAGTACAAGGCTAAGCTGGAAGAGAACCTGGAAGATTCAAGAAAAGAAGATAAGACTAAAATAACTCCATTCATGCAGGACGAATGGGAAGGATTTGAAAATGCACAGGAAGATAAGATGATGGAGGAGGTGGATACCACCTTTGAATTGGGAAAACTGGACAAGGTTGCAGAAGCAGTTTCTAAATTACCGGAAGGGAAAAAATTCCTTCGTAAAATTGATAAGCTTGTAAAACTGCGTCATAAGATGTACTTCGAAACCAATAAACTGGATTGGTCTATGGCAGAGCATCTTGCTTACGGTGCCCTAATGACTGAAGGTTATCATATACGTATTAGCGGCCAGGATAGCGAGCGGGGGACTTTCTCGCACCGTCACGCGGTTGTAAAGGTGGAAGACAGTGAGGAAGAAATAATCCTGCATAACAATATTGAAGGAAGGGAAGGGGAATTTTTTATTTATAACTCTCCGTTATCTGAATATGGAGTGGTAGGTTTTGATTATGGATATGCAATGGCAAGTCCGCAAACACTTACCATCTGGGAAGCACAATTTGGTGATTTTGTAAATGGAGCACAGATCTTGATTGACCAGTACATTTCTGCAGCCGAGGATAAATGGAAGCTTCAGAATGGTTTGGTAATGTTCCTGCCTCATGGATATGAAGGGCAGGGTGCAGAACACTCTTCCGGTAGAATGGAGCGTTTCCTTCAGCTTTGTGCAAAAGATAATATGTACGTGGCAGATATTACCACACCGGCAAATATGTTCCACCTGTTAAGAAGGCAGATGAAGGCTGGATTTAGAAAACCTCTTATTGTTTTTACACCCAAAAGCCTTCTTAGGCATCCAAAAGTGATTTCCACTAAAGAGGAATTTGCAAACGGAAGTTTTCAGCCTCTTATAGATGAAGATAATGCTGATGCGAAAAAGGTAAAATCACTGGTATTCTGTACCGGTAAATTTTATTATGACCTTCTCGAGCATCGGGAAGAAAATGAGAGGGACGATGTTGCCCTGGTGCGGGTAGAGCAATTGTTCCCGTTACCTGTTCAAAAAATGAAGGAGACGATCAAAAAATACAGTAATGCAGATGATCTTGTATGGGCTCAGGAAGAACCAAGGAATATGGGGGCTTATGGACATTTATTACTGCATTTTGATGAAGCCAGGAACATGAGGATTTGCAGCCGGAAATTCTATGGATCACCTGCAGCAGGAAGTTCTGTGCGCTTTAAAAAGCGTCATGAAAGGGTGATCGCCGGCGTTTTTGATAAATCATTAGGAGAATCTATTTAATAAATAAGAAAATTTTCTGTTTCGGCAGAAACCAAAAATAAAAATTAAGATCATGGCCTTAGAAATGAAAGTTCCTTCTCCGGGGGAATCCATCACCGAAGTTGAAATAGCTCAATGGTTAGTGGAAGACGGAGATTATGTAGAAAAAGATCAGGCAATTGCTGAAGTAGATAGTGATAAAGCTACTCTTGAGCTTCCTGCAGAAGCCAGCGGAATCATTACTCTAAAAGCCGAAGAAGGTGATGCTGTTGCTGTAGGTGAAGTTGTTTGTATAATTGATACAGAAGCAGAAAAACCTGGCGGGGAAGAAAAAGAAGCGAAAGAACAGGAAGAAGAAAGCCAGGATGCCAGCTCCGGAAGTGAAAAGGAATTAAATTCTCAGGAATCAGATTCTGATAAGGCTGCGGCTAAAACAGAACAACCTTCAAAATCCAGTACGCCTTCTCAAAAGCAGGATAGTTATGCAAGCGGAAGCCCTTCTCCTGCGGCCAAAAAGATCCTGGACGAAAAGGGGATTGATTCGAAGTCTGTGAAAGGTTCTGGCAGAGACGGAAGAATAACAAAAGAAGATGCTGTAGAGGCTAAAGCTTCTATGGGAACCCCGGGAACTGGGAATAGGGGTGAATCACGCAAGAAGATGTCTATGTTACGGCGAAAAGTAGCGCAAAGACTGGTTAGTGCTAAAACGGAAACAGCTATGCTCACTACTTTTAATGAAGTGGATATGTCTCCGATTTTTGCGCTTCGTAAAAAGTATAAAGAAGAATTTAAAGATAAGCACGGAGTGAGTTTAGGATTTATGTCTTTCTTCACGCTTGCCGTTACACGTGCTCTGGATTTATTTCCTGATGTGAATTCTATGATAGATGGAGATTTCCAGGTAAAATATGATTATAAAGATATCAGTATAGCGGTTTCGGGACCTAAAGGTTTGATGGTGCCTGTAATGCGCAATGCCGAAAACTTGAGTTTTAGAGGTGTGGAGGCTGAAGTGAAAAGGCTGGCATTAAAAGCCAGGGATGGTAATATTACTGTAGATGAAATGACCGGGGGCACCTTTACTATTACCAATGGTGGAGTCTTTGGATCTATGCTTTCTACTCCAATTATTAATCCTCCGCAAAGCGCAATATTGGGAATGCACAATATCGTGGAGCGCCCTGTAGCTATAGATGGCCATGTAGAAATACGTCCAATTATGTATGTTGCTCTGTCTTATGATCACAGAATTATTGATGGGAAAGAATCTGTAAGTTTTCTCGTTGCTGTTAAAGAGGCATTGGAGAACCCGGAGGAATTGTTAATGGATAATGATGTAAAACGGGCTTTGGAACTATAGATTTATAAAAGTTCAGAAAGGTAAAGAGGCCGTATTTGTAAAAAATGCGGCCTCTTTTTTTATTGCGTTAAGGCCGTATTAAAATAAGAAGAATAAATTAACTAAGTTTAAAAAAAGCACAGCGACTATGGCAATCAATAAGATTGTAAATAAAGTCGATGTGAGAATTCTGCTTTTGATAATACAAGAATTATATCTGAACTTAATTATTATGTAAGGTAAGATTTTTATTGCTTCGCTAAAAAGGGGAAAATCCCCCTTTTTCAAAGAAACGTCTATTTGAGATAAAGAACTTTTTTACCGTAGTCTATAACAGCTTTTCCCTTTTTCAAAAGATCTGCCCCTATAATACCATGTACTTTTTCTGCGTCATGATTTAAAAGAGCTTCGTTAACATGTCTTAGATCAAAAAGCACCAGGTCCACCTTCTTTTTTTTCCATCCCTTAATTTCTATCCTGTTTTTCTGGGCAATTTGCGTGAGCATATTTGTAGCTCCTGCTCCGGCCGCTTTTACATCGCTATCTTCAGCAATTAATTTAAAATGTTTTACTGCTTCCATTCCCACGCAGGTGCTTGAGGCTCCTGTATCGAGAATAAAATTGCCTTCAATGTTATTTATTTTAGCAACTATTTCTATATGATTGGTTTTGGTGTATTTGAACTTTATACGATGGTACCCTTTCTTTTCAAGCAATTTCTTTAAAGTTGACATTCTTTCTTTTTTAGCAAAGATAGGTCTTCAAAATAAATTATTTTTGCATTTATGATTTTAACCGACACCCATACACATTTATACAGCGAAGCTTTTGATGAGGACAGGGAAAAGATAATTTCCGCAGCAATAGATTCAGGTATTAAAAGATTTTTTATTCCGGCTATAGATTCTGAGTACACCAGAGCGATGTATGATCTTGAGGCAGCTTATCCTGAAAATATTTTTTTAATGATGGGGCTGCATCCTACGCATGTAAAGGAAAATTTCAAGCAGGAACTCGCTCATGTTGAAGCGCAGTTTAAAAGGAGAAAATTTTATGCGGTAGGAGAAATTGGCATAGATCTGCACTGGGATAAAGGTACTTTGGAAATTCAGCAGGAGGCTTTCAAAAAGCAAATTCAGTTGGCAAAAAAATACAAGTTGCCAATCGTTATTCACTGCCGGGATGCATTCGATGAGGTTTTTGAGGTTCTGGAGAGTGAAAAAGGAGAAGATCTCTTCGGAATTTTCCATTGCTTTACAGGAAGTTTAGAGCAGGCGCAAAAGGCGCTGTCTTATAATATGAAGCTGGGAATTGGAGGTGTGGTGACCTTTAAAAACGGAAAGATCGATAAATTTTTAAATCAGATTCCCCTTCAGGAAATTGTGCTGGAAACAGATGCTCCGTACCTTGCTCCGGCTCCCTTCCGCGGGAAAAGAAATGAACCGGTCTTTATTACGAAAATTGCTACAAAAATTGCTGAAATTTATAACCTTGAATACAAAGAAGTTGCGGAAATAACCACTGCTAATTCTAAAGTAATTTTTGGGCGGTAATATTTTCCTGTTTTATATTTTGTTTATTTGCCTTTATAAGCCATTAACATTGTTTGCTTATATTGCCGTGTAAAGGCATTTGGTTTAATAAAATGCCCAAAGGGCATGCTAAGATGAAAATTCGTGCAAGATTTTGAAGATATAAGGTTTTATAAAGATGAGGAAGTGGAGGAGGCCTTGCGACAATATGTAAAGCATCCAATGGTAAAGGCTTTGCTTCAGTTCACTTTCCCGGAAAAGGAGTTTTCTGAAATTGAGGAATTGGTCATACAGTGCCGGTCCATCCGGGATTTTCAGACCAGGGTCATTTACCATTCGGTAGATATGGTTCTGGAAAAGAGCACCGAAGGGCTTACTTACAGCGGTTTTGATAGTCTCGAGGAAGATCAATCTTATTTTTTTATCTCTAATCACAGGGATATAATCCTGGATACTTCGTTGCTTAATTATACCCTTTACGATCATAACCTGGTCATGACGGCTTCTGCTATTGGTGATAATCTGGTGAAAAAACCTTTTCTTCTGGCGCTGTCGAAGCTTAACCGGAATTTTCTTGTTCTTAGGGGGCTTGGTCCCCGGGAAATGCTCAAAAGTTCCCTGAAGCTTTCAGAATATATAAGAAAGCTGCTATTTCAGGATAAACGCTCGGTTTGGATGGCACAGCGGGAAGGCAGGACAAAAGATGGCAGTGACCATACACAGCAGGGGGTTTTGAAAATGATTGCTATGGGAAAGAAAGATTTGAGCCTTTGCGAATATTTTTCAAAACTAAAAATCGTTCCGGTTGCTATTTCCTATGAATTTGATCCCACAGATATTTTGAAAATGCCTGAAATTATGGCAAAAAGGATGAAGGAAACCTATGTAAAGAGCGCCAACGAAGATTTTAATTCAATAATGCAGGGTGCGTTGGGCCAGAAGGGGAGGATACATATTAGTGCCTGCGGATTAATGGAAGACAAAATTTTCTCAGATATTGAAGCTCAGCAAATTTCTGTAAATGACCAGTTAAAAGTGGTGGCAGAGAAAATTGACCAGAAAATCTATGAGAATTATATGTTGTGGCCTGCAAATTATATCGCTTACGATTTGCTGAACAATCATGAGAAATACGCCTCGAAATATTCAGATAAACAAAAAAGGCAATTTGAAAGAAGGCTTATGCGCAGGGTAGATTTAAAAAATGCCCTGGAAGTAAACAGCTATCTTCTTATGTATGCCAATCCTGTAGTAAACAAAGAAGGCCTGTATGAAAGCAAGAGCTAAAATTCTGCTGGTTTATACCGGGGGGACCATTGGCATGATAAAAGATTATGATACTGGCGCCCTTAAAGCCTTCAATTTTAATGAATTATTGCAAAATATTCCGGAATTAAAGCTTCTGGAGCATGAAATTGAGACCCTTAGCTTTAGAGACCCTGTAGATTCTTCCAATATGAATCCGGATGGCTGGCTTCAGATAGCAGAAACTGTAGAGGAGAACTATGAAAAACATGATGGCTTTGTTATTCTTCACGGTAGCGATACGATGTCTTACACAGCTTCTGCCCTTAGTTTTATGTTTGAAAACCTCCATAAACCAATTATCTTTACGGGCTCACAATTACCAATTGGTGATTTAAGGACAGATGCAAAGGAGAATTTAATAACAAGTATACAAATTGCAGGACTTCAGAAAAACGGAGAGCCGGTAATTTCGGAAGTAGGTCTTTATTTTGAATACAAGTTGTATCGGGCCAATCGTACAACCAAGATAAATGCTGAGCATTTTCAGGCTTTTGCTTCCCCAAATTATACGCCATTAGCCGAATCTGGCGTTTATCTTTCAGTAAATGAAGATGTTCTATGGAGGCCAAACCGAAAGCAGGAAACTAAACTTCATAGAAAGCTTGATGATAATATCCTGATCCTTAAGATATTTCCAGGTATAAGCGAAAGCACGGTGGAGTATATACTTTCCAAAAAGAATCTGAAGGGGGTTATCCTTGAAACTTTTGGTAGCGGGAACGCACCTAATGATAAATGGTTTTTAGATATTCTGGCAGAAAAAATTGCTTTGGGACTTAGAGTTGTAAATGTTACCCAATGCATTGCGGGGAGTGTGGCTATGGGACAATATGAGACCAGTATGGAGCTTAAAAAGATAGGAGTCATATCGGGAAAAGACATAACAACAGAGGCCGCCGTTGGGAAAATGATGTATTTATTGGCAAAAGATTTATCCAACAAAGTATTTAAAACTATATTTGAAACATCTTTAAGAGGCGAAATGGCTTAAAAATTAACGCGGCATGCTTGAAGATGTATTATTTTTTTTGTTATTTGCCGCACCGTTTAACATTTTGAATAGAGAGGTGGCCGAGTGGTCGAAGGCGCACGCCTGGAAAGTGTGTATACGCCAAAAGCGTATCGAGGGTTCGAATCCCTTCCTCTCTGCTAAGTGTTTTATTGAAAAATTATTTTTATATTTACCCTTTAACTAATTAAATTAAGACAAACAGTAATGAAAAGATTATTTTCTATTTTGGTAATCGCTGCGATTATGGTGCTTGGAGCCGTAAATCTTAATGCGGCAAACAGTGGTAATACATTGCCGGGTAATACCGTGACCTTTGTACAACAGGATGATGATGCTGCTGGTGATGTGGGCGAAGAAGAAACTGCCGGTTTTCATCAGGAATTAAAAAGACGTTTTATAGAAGGTGGTCCTGAATTTATGGGCATTGTGCTTCTATGTTTAATTCTTGGTCTGGCCATTGCGATTGAGAGGATTATCTTTTTGAACCTTTCCACAACAAATACAAAGAAATTAGCAAGGGATGTTGAAGATGCTTTAAAGAGCGGTGGTGTTGAAGCTGCTAAAGAAGTATGCAGAAACACAAGAGGTCCTGTTGCGTCTATTTATTACCAGGGTCTTGATCGAGCAGATGAGAGCGTGGAGGCTGCTGAAAAGGCGGTTGTGGCTTATGGTGGAGTGCAAATGGGACAACTTGAGAAAAACGTGTCATGGGTATCTTTATTTATCGCTTTGGCGCCGATGCTTGGTTTCATGGGTACAGTAATTGGTATGATCCAGGCATTTGATAGAATTGAAGCTGCCGGGGATATGCAGCCTTCTTTAGTTGCCGGAGGTATTAAAGTAGCACTTTTAACCACCGTATTTGGTCTGATAGTTGCTATTATACTTCAGATTTTCTACAACTACATTATCGCTAAAATTGACAGTATCGTTAACGATATGGAAGATGCTTCAATTTTATTAATTGATATGTTGGTAGAATACAAAAACAAAAAAAGAATTTAAGACCATACTAGATTATGACTTTACATAAAATATTAAAATATCTCGCGCTCGTTATTGGAGTTCTGGCTCTTATACTACTAGCTAGAATATTGATTTCTGGCGGGGATGCTATAGAAGCCTCTGCAGATGTACAAAGCAGCATGCTTGATCCTTATATGTATGTTGCGTATCTGGTACTTGCAGCTATTATTATTTTGGTCGCTATCTTTGTAATTGTCGGGCTATTTAGAGGAAACATTAAAAACACACTCATTTCTATAGGAACTTTTGCAGTCATTGTAATTATTGCCTATATGCTAACTGATGGGAACGAGGTAATAATGAAAGATGGTGAGGCCTTGTCTGCTAGTGGTTCACACTGGGTGGGAGCAGGTCTTGTGACTTTCTATATTCTTGCAGCTGTCGCAGTGGGAGCAATGATAGTCTCCGGAGTGAGAAAATTAATAAAATAAATTATGGCTAGAAGAGCATCACCAGAAGTTAATGCAGGTTCCATGGCAGATATTGCCTTCCTGCTCTTAATCTTTTTCCTGGTTACTACAACCATTGAGACAGATAAGGGTATTAGCAGGAAGCTACCGCCATGGCAGGATGAAGATGTGGAACCACCGGTATTGAAGATGCGTAACGTCTTTGAAGTAATTGTTAACAGTAATAATGAATTGCTTGTAGAGGATGAAAACATGGAAATC
The DNA here is from genome assembly GCF_031846505.1 of Autumnicola edwardsiae. Taxonomy (NCBI): domain Bacteria; kingdom Pseudomonadati; phylum Bacteroidota; class Flavobacteriia; order Flavobacteriales; family Flavobacteriaceae; genus Autumnicola; species Autumnicola edwardsiae. Next base: position 58,830 of record NZ_JAVRHP010000001.1, on the reverse strand, counting down.
GGTGAATTGCGCCAGGCGGCTGTAGACTTCCTGGACAATGGTGGAGGAACCGGAGATGAGGCTTGTGCTTTTTGTCAGGGTCCGGCAGATCCGGAGTTGTCTGTAAATCCTCAGAAAGCAGTTATTTCTTTGCAGAATAACCGTGGTACTGAGTATGGAACGTATATTGCTGTTCAAAATGAGCTTGTTGCAGCTTATAACTTCTTGAGAAATAGAGAAGCGCAACGTATCTATAACGTTAGCTTTAATGAAATGGAAGCGGCTTATTCCGATCCCAGGTATAATGGAGATAAAGAACAACTGGAGGAAAGAATTGAGGTTATTAAAAATATGATTCCACAGAAATTATCTGAGGCCGAACCGAAGAAGAGCTAGAGAGTTTTTTGAACTAAAAATTTAAATTTACTATTATGTCTAAATTTAAGAAGAAAAAGGGTGGAGAGTTGCCAGCGGTAAATACCGCTTCTTTACCGGATATTGTCTTTATGTTACTTTTCTTCTTCATGGTTGCTACGGTAATGCGTCAAAATACCTTAATGGTACAAAACAAATTACCATTTGCAGATCAAGTGGAAAAGTTGGATAAGAAGGATTTGATCATGTATATATATGCAGGGAAACCAAGCCAGCGATATCAGCAACAATTTGGAAGTGAGGCTCGTATTCAGTTGAATGATAAATTTGCAGATGTATCTGAAGTTCAGCAATTTATTTTTCAGGAGAGAGAGTCAAAAAGGGAGGAGCTTGTTCCTTACCTAACGACAGCTCTTAAAGTTGATGAAGAAACAAACATGGGTCTTGTATCAGATATTAAACAAGAATTGAGAAAGGCAGAAGCCCTTAAAATTAACTACACGGTAATTCCTGGAGATGCAACTCAGAATTTGTAGTTAAGCTTTTAAAATAATCTTTTAAAAACATCCTGTTCAGATTTTTGGACAGGATGTTTTTTTATATTTATTCTGAAACCATCTTTTTCGTTGAAATGAAAATTAAATTAGCAGTCCTCTTATTTTTTCTTAGCATATCGGAGATCTCTTTTTCACAGGAAGAGAGGGATCGCTTTATGAATATCGGGGATACCATTCCCACTGTAATTGATAGTCTGTACCGGGAAGATCAATTTTATGTGGGCCTTAGCTTTAATCTCCTTACCAACACATCCTCATCTGTTTCGCAATCTGGTTTTTCTGGAGGGGTACACCTTGGCGTGATGCGGGATTTTCCCATTAATAATCGCAGAAATATCGCAGTTGCTGTCGGTTTGGGTTGGTCATTAAATAGCTATGGTCAAAATCTTTTTATAGGCGAAACTGAGGATGGAGAATCTGTTTTCAGAAGTTTAGACGATAATATTTCTTACGATACAAACAGATTCAGTACGCAATTAGTAGAGGCTCCAATAGAATTCCGGTGGAGAACGTCTACCGCAACCAGTTACAAATTCTGGCGCATTTATACAGGGCTCAAACTAGGCTATGTTTACTATCTTAAGTCTAACTTTGTTCAGGATGCAAATCAGGTGGTTCAAACAGATGTTCCCGAGTTCGATAGGTTTCGGTTAGGGGCAACGTTTACCTTTGGCTACAACACCTTTAATTTTCATTTCTATTACAGTCTAAATTCCTTTTTTAAGGATGCTTATATTCAGAATGAGGAAGTAGAACTTTCTACGCTAAAAATGGGACTTATGTTCTATATCTTATAGCCAGTAATTAATTACTATAAGTTGTGGAATCAGACCTATAAAAAAGCCCACTATTAACTCAAGGACAGTATGTGCTTTGTAAAGGAGCCGGGATGAGGCGGTGAGCCCCAGCGCTGTGAGAAGAAAAGCAATTGTATATATAAGGTTAAGGTGAAAATGAACACCAAGCGCCACAACAAACATTGCCAGGCCGGTAAGACCAACAAGGTGTAAACTGACTTTGACCCGAAAGAGGCTCATTATAAAACAGGTCATTGTAGAGAAAAGAATGCCTACAAAATAGAAATAAAGAGCTGGATAATTGTAAGAATTAAGCACCTGGTAAAGGATCATCAGCGTGAGAAGGATAAAAAAGAACAGCGGCCATCTCCTTTCATCCACATCGCTTAGAAAAGGAGAATTAGCCTTACCCAGGTTTTTAAGTAGAAAATAAAATACAATGGGAATAAATAAGGTAATTATAGCTATTGCCAGCAATTTTATTTTAATAAGCTCAACCGGAAAAAATCTGGGAGTGAGGAAAAAATAAAGCAGGCTTCCTGCAACCGGCATCCACAAAGGGTGAAAAACGTAGGAAGCGCTTTTAAGGAGCAGTTTCATTAAATTTCTTTACGTAATCTGGCTACGGGAATATCCAGCTGCTCACGATATTTTGCTACAGTTCGCCGCGCTATTGGATAACCTTTGTCTTTGAGGACTTTCGCCAGCTTTTCATCAGTAAGCGGCTTTTTTTTATCTTCTTCTTCTATCGACATTTCCAGGATCTTCTTAATCTCCCGTGTGGAAACATCTTCACCCTGGTCATTTTTCATAGATTCCGAGAAGAATTCTTTAATCAGTTTTGTGCCGTAGGGGGTATCTACATATTTGCTGTTTGCCACCCTGGAGACGGTAGAAACATCCATTTCAATCTCGTCAGCAATATCTTTAAGGATCATTGGCCTCAAATTTCGCTCGTCACCTGTAAGAAAATACTCCTTCTGGTAATTCATTATAGAACTCATGGTGACCATCAACGTCTGTTGCCGTTGTTTAATCGCCTCTATAAACCATTTTGCAGCGTCCAGCTTTTGTTTTATAAACATCACTGCATCTTTCTGCTCCTTCGTTTTTTTCTTCGATTCCTTGTAACCTTTCAGCATATTGCTATAATCGCGGGAAACATGCATCTCTGGTGCGTTTCTTCCGTTAAGGCTTAATTCCAGATCGCCATCTACTATTTTAATAGTGAAATCGGGAATAACATGCTCCACCATTCTCGTGTTTCCAGAGAACGCACCGCCCGGCTTGGGATTTAAATGTTCAATAACCTCTATGGCATCACGCAACTGGTCTTCAGAAATATCATGCCTGGATAAAAGCTTGGAGTAGTGTTTTTTACTGAAGTGGTCAAAGGATTGCTCGAGCAGGTCGTACGCCAGGGAAACAGCCTCTGTACTTTCTTTTCTTTTAAGCTGAATAAGCAGGCATTCCTGAAGTGATCTCGCACCAACTCCCGCAGGATCCAGTTTTTGAACCCGTAGTAATACTTTTTCTACAGTTTCTTCATCGGTATAAACATTTTGTGTAAAGGCAAGGTCATCTACAATATCCTGAATAGACCTGCGTATATAACCACTTTCATCTACACTACCCACAAGAAATTCTGCGATTTCCTGTTCTGTCTCATTAAACCTGAAGGTGTTTAACTGGGATTTTAAATGCTGGGTAAAAGAAGTTCCGGAGGCATAGGGAACCTGCTTATCTTCATCGTCTGCACTATAATTATTGGCATTTAACCGGTAACTCGGAATTTCGTCATCACTTAAATAATCGTCAACATTAAAATCTTCCAATGCCTCGTCATAATTATCGTCTTCACTATCATTTTCATTAGAAAAATTATCTTCAAACTCATCTTTTGCTTCTTCTCTTCCGTCCTCCAAAGCGGGATTTTCCTCAATTTCCTGTTTCAGTCGCTGTTCAAAAGCCTGGGTAGGCAACTGGATCAGTTTCATCAACTGGATTTGTTGAGGAGAGAGTTTTTGTGATAATTTAAAATTTAATTGTTGTTTAAGCATAAAGTTCCTTTGGCTTTACTACAAAAATAAGAAAAACAACGCTATACTTGCTTTGGCACAGTACATGTTTGTGGTAAATTTTTGTTAAGGAGCCTCTGCTAAATCCTTTATTTTTAAGAATTTCTTCGGAAGTGGAAGTGCAATGTCAAGAATTTCGTTTTTAACCGGATGCTTAAATTTTATTTCGATTGCCGCTAAATACATGCCTTTAAATTTTTGCTGAATTTCCCCACCATATTGCCTGTCCCCAACAATCGGAAATCCATTTTCAGATAAATGAATCCTGATTTGGTGCGTTCTTCCGGTTTCTAAAAAAATTTTTAGCAGCGAATACTCCAAATTGTCAATTCTGAAGTATTCCTGCGTCTCAATTCTGGTAACTGCGGGTTTACCTTCTATCTGTGTATCGAAAATTGCCATTTTTGGGACATGGCCTGTGGTCAGGGCCAGGTAAGTCTTCTCGATTTCCTTTTCCCGAAACATTTTCTGAATTTCCGTTAATGCCGGGCGTGTTTTAGCGCAAATAAGGAGGCCGCTGGTGGGATTATCGAGCCTGTGTGCGGGTAACGGAGCAGGAAGAGCAGTATTTTTAACCGAAATTTGCAAATTATAGGGCAGCGCATTCTCTACGGTTTTAAAATAGTTGCCGCTGGTTGGGATTCCAGAAGGTTTATCGATAATTGCCAAATCTTCATCTTCATATAAAACCTTCAGTTTTAAGGTGAATGTCTTTTTTTGGCCATTTTCGGCCTGTAGCAATTCTATTCGCTGTCCTTCTTCTATCCAGTCTGAAGTATTTGCCGGCTTCCCATTAAGGAGAATTTCTTTCCGTTTTATGGCTTTTTTTATACCGCTTCGGGAAGGGATTGTTTTAAAAATTGAAACAGCATATTCCTGTAACCTGATTTTCTCATCGATTGCAGGAACGGTATGCGTTTCTATAATTTTCATGGTGATTGATAGGCCATAAAGAACAAACCTCACAGGTTTTTAAAAACCTGTGAGGTTTTATTGCTTATACAGGATTGTTCCAGCCGTCCAGTGCAGCATTTACAGTAAAGATAAGAAAACGGACTATCACATAAATAGAAAACAGCAATCCTATAATTTCTAAAATGCTTAGAGATTTGAGCTTTTTTATCATTGGATGATATTTCAGATTAATGGACTACAAAATACTACAAATCTCCCAAAATTTTATAATCTGGGAGGTTTAAAGTTCTTATAAAGGAACGTGCGCTTATTAAAACTCCGCGTTTTGCGGTGTTCTCGGGAATGGAATTACATCGCGAATGTTGCTCATTCCGGTCACGAACAATACCAGGCGTTCAAAACCTAATCCAAATCCGCTATGGACGCAGGTACCAAACCTGCGGGTATCAAGGTACCACCAGAGTTCTTTTTCATCTATTTCCAATGCCTTCATTTTATCCTGAAGTACATCCAGACGCTCTTCCCGTTGCGAACCTCCTACAATTTCCCCAATCCCAGGGAAAAGGATATCCATAGCTCTTACCGTTTTTCCATCTTCATTTAAACGCATGTAAAACGCCTTGATATTCGCGGGATAATCAAACAAAATCACCGGGGACTTGAAGTGCTTTTCGACCAGGAAACGCTCGTGCTCACTTTGCAAATCTGCGCCCCATTCTTCAATTAAATAATTGAATTTCTTCTTTTTGTTTGGCTTGGAATTTTTCAGGATATCGATAGCTTCGGTATAACTTACTCTCTTAAAGTTGTTATCGAGCACAAAATGAAGCTTCTCCAGCAGTCCCATTTCGCTTCGCTCTGCTTTTGGTTTTGCCTTGTCTTCATTAGAAAGGCGCTGGTCCAAAAATTCCAGGTCGTCTTTGCAATGTTCAAGAACGTATTTTAATACATACTTTATAAAATCTTCAGCAAGGTCCATATTCCCGTCCAGGTCACAAAAAGCAACTTCGGGTTCTATCATCCAGAATTCGGCAAGATGGCGGGAAGTATTGGAATTTTCAGATCTAAAAGTTGGTCCGAAGGTGTAGATCTGGCCCAGGCCAAGAGCGAAAGTTTCTCCTTCCAATTGTCCCGAAACGGTAAGATTAGTCTCTTTTCCGAAGAAGTCCTTTTTATAATCAATGGAACCGTCTTCATTTTTTGGAAGATTCTTAAGGTCTAGATTGGTAACTTTAAACATTTCACCGGCACCTTCCGCATCACTTCCCGTGATAATTGGCGTATTTACGTAATGGAAATTGTTCTGCTGAAAATAGCTGTGTACCGCAAAAGACAGTTTTGAACGCACCCTCATTACCGCGCCAAAAGTGTTGGTGCGCACTCTTAAATGTGCTTGTTCACGTAATTTCTCTAAACTATGGCGTTTTGGTGAAAGTATCGTTAACTTTACCTCTTCGGGGTTTGCATCGCCGTAAATTTTCACTTCATTTACTTCAATTTCCACCCGTTGCTGGCTTCCGGCGCTTTCTTTTAAAGTACCTTTTACGCCAATGGCAGCACCTACGGTTATCCTTTTCAGGATATCCTCATCGGTGTTTTCAAAATCTATAACGCACTGCAGGTTGTTAATCGTGGAACCGTCGTTTAGTGCAATAAAACGATTACTTCTAAAGGAACGTACCCATCCTTTAACTTGAAATTCCTGTAAAAACTGATTGCTGTCCAGTAATTCAGCAACTTTTGCCTGTGTCATTTAGTTAGATTTTAGAAAGGGACAAAGATAAATTTTCCACCCGTGCCTGCAAAGCTTTGAATTTTAATATTTGTTGTTATTCTCCTCCCGTGTTATTTCGTCATCATCTTCAGAAGTGTCGATAATTTTTATTGCCGGTTCCTTTAAGATCTCTTTATTGGCAATACTCCTTTCCAAAGAAAGCAATAAAGATGGAAGAAGGAGCAGGTTGGCAAGCATGGCAAACAGTAAAGTGGCAGAAACCAATCCACCCAGGGCCACTGTTCCGCCAAAACTGCTTATCATAAATACTGAAAAGCCAAAGAACAAAACAATTGAGGTGTAGAACATACTTACTCCGGTTTCTTTTAAAGCTGCATAGACCGACTTCTTAATTTTCCAATTATTGGCCTTTAATTCCTGCCGGTATTTGGCCAGGAAATGGATCGTATCATCTACAGAAATTCCAAATGCTATACTGAAAACCAGGATGGTTGAAGGTTTTATGGGAACCCCCAAAAAGCCCATCATTCCTGCGGTGACCAACAGTGGCAAAAGGTTTGGAACCAGGGAAATTAGAATCATCCTGAAGGATCTGAACATCCACGCCATGAGGATTGCAATTAGAAAAATAGCCAGTGAAAGCGATAATACCAGGTTTTTAACCAGGTAGTTCGTTCCTTTTTGAAAAATCAAGGCTTTTCCGGTAAGGGAGACATTGTAGCGGTCTTCAGGAAATAATTTATTGATTTGTGGCCAAAGGTCTTCTTCAATATTTTCCATTTTCTCGGTGCCAATGTCCTTCATAAAGGTCGTGATACGGGCATATTGTCCTGTGGAATCTACATAAGAGCTCAATAAATTATCTGTAGAAGACATTCCTTTTATATAAGGCATTATAAAGTTTTGCTCCTGGGAAGAAGGTAGCTGGTAATATTTTGGATTGCCGTTGTAATAGGCCTGTTTCGAATATTTAACCAATCGTACTACAGAAAGAGGTTGCGAAAGTTCTGGAACTTCAGCAATAATACTTTCCAGCTCTTCCATTCTTTTTAATGTGGAAAGTTTCATTACGCCTTGTTTCCTTTGCGTATCTATATAAATTTCCAAAGGCATGATTCCGTCAAACTCTTCTTCAAAGAATTTAATATCCTGAAAAAATTCGGCTTCCTGGGGCATGTCTTCCAGTAAACTTCCTGAAATTTTTATGTTGTAAATCCCAATGATACTGGTGGCAAGAAGTATTACAGAAACTATATAAATGGTAATCCTGCGGTTTCTCACCATGTCTTCCATCCAGCCTACAAAGCCACCAATCCAGCGTTTATTTAGATGCTTAAGGTGCTTTTCCCTGGGGAGGGACATGTAGCTGTAAATAATAGGGATCACCAGCAGGCACAAGAGGAAAAGGGCAATTATATTTATGGAGGCCACAATACCAAACTCACTTAATAATGTACTGTCGGTCAAAATAAAAGTAGCAAAACCGGAAGCTGTGGTAACGTTGGTCATTAGCGTGGCGTTCCCAACTTTGGTTATTACCCGCTGCAGGGATTTTGCCTGGTTTCCGTGTTTTTTTATTTCCTGCTGATATTTGTTGATCAGGAATATGCAGTTGGGGATTCCAATCACGATAATTAGTGGCGGAATAATTGCCGTTAAAATGGTGATCTCGTAATGCAGAAGACCAATAACGCCAAAGGCCCACATTACTCCAATACAAACCGTAATCATGGAAATAACGGTCGCTCTTATGGAGCGGAAAAAGAAAAAGAAGATCAGGGAAGTGACCAGCAAGGCAGCCAGCAGGAACATGCTTATCTCGTCAATAATGTTCTGAGAATTCAGCGTTCTAATGTAAGGCATTCCCGAAACCCTTATATCAAGGTCATATTCTTTATTATACTTCTCAAGTAGCGGAGTAAGCTCTTCAAGAACAAAAGTTTTCCTGTCTTCAGAATTTACGATTTCCTTGTTGATATAAAGTGCCGATTGGACAGTATTGGATTTGGAGCTGTAGACAAGATTTTCGTAAAACGGAAGTCGGTTAAACAATTCGTCTTCGTAATCCTGCAGCTGTTCCCGGTCAGGGTTTTCTCCTTCAACAAAGGGAACCATCTCAAACCGGTTAGGGTCGTTAAATTTTTCGAGTGTTTGCAGGTTGCTTAGGGAAAGTACGTAATCGACTTCAGGAAAGGTGTCGAGGCTGTCGTTTAATCTTGTCCAGGCCTCAAATTTTTCAGGAGTAAATAGAGAAGAATCCTTTACGGCAATAACAATAAGATTGCCTTCTTCCCCAAATTTGTCCAGGAAGTCATAATAAACCTGGTTTATTGGGTGATCATCGGGCAGCAGGTTGGCTTCAGTATATGAAAAGCGCATGTTCTTCCACTGCGTGGCGAGCGCGACGGTAATCCCAAGAATAATAAAAATTATAATTAGCCTGTTTCTCAGAATAAGCCGTGCTACGGAATTCCAGAAACCAAAGCTGAATAATTTAGACATGGTACAATTTTAAGGATGGCAAAGTTAGAAAAAGCTTGGTTAAATACTCAGCTTTAGGCTGGTAAAATGCGATCTTAGAGCGGTAGCTGGAAAGTGAATTTTAAAGAGAAGTTTTCACTGAATTCCGGGAGGTGATAAGCCCCAAATCTATACGCCGCGCTAAGTCCGAAACCAAAGAGAATGTTGTTAAGTTCCACGCCGGCCTCAGAATAACCGTGTTTTAAAGTTTTAAATTCGGCATAGGGATGTTTGTCGACATCTTCAAAGATGCCAATCGCGAACCTGGAGAATAGCAGTAGTTCTGGTTTTAAGCTTTTAGTAATGTAAAAAGGCCTTAGTTGGTGCCTTATGTGAAACATTGCCTGCTTATCGCTAAAAAATTCATTGAAATACATTGTTTCGAAGGCAGTTCTACCCGCCACAGAAAAACGATTAAGGATTTTTGGCTCATTTACATTATTGGGAGAAGTGTGAAAAACGTGTGTTAGCGGAAGATCACCAAAAGCATAATTTGCTTCAAAAATAAATTCTGTTCTGGATTGGTCGAGATTCCGTATCTCATGTTCCACTATTAAGCCGACCCTTGTAAAACTAAAATCCCCACCCGCAATTCCCTCAACCGCCTGCGAAATTTGGGCTGTAAATCTTGGAAAGCCTCTTTCCAGGAGCACATTTTCTTCTGGAGTATGAAGAAACCTGCTAAATGGGCGCCATAAAACCGAAAATGTCACTTCGGTAACATCATATTCAGAATAAAGTTCTCCATTATGCAAATAAGCGTAGTCAAAGCTTTCGTTCATGGAAATGCGGCTATTACTCAACCTCAGTTCTGATGATGTGTAAGGATTAAAACGATGCTCCAGCCCAGTGCTTAAGGTTCTATGATTAAAATAGGAGGCAATATTGCCGAAGCGCGGCGTAAAAAGCGAAAACAAATCTACTTTTTTACGGTAGCGAAAGGTCCCGAATTCGCGTAAATCATCTGTATAATCTAAATTTAAATTGGTTCCGGTAGATTTGTGAAGGTAGATTTTGGTACCGATATTATACTTAAATTTTTCGTCTCTCAGGCCATAAGCAGCATATCCATGAAGATTAAAATATTCTGAAAGCCTGCTGTTTGTCTTGCCTCCCAATCCCATCCGCCATCCTTCATGGCCATTAGAAGAATAAATACCGCTGATGTTAAAATTCCAGAAACCAAGCGGATAATAGCCATTTGTAAGCGCCTGTTTTACCTCAATCCTACGTTCTATATTATCAGCTTTTATGATGCTGTCTACATACCGGGCGGCGTTCTCATCGCGGTAGGTAAAAGGTTCCTGCCGGTTCGCATCCCAAAAATTCTCCGGTTGTTCACCGGCTCCGGGAGGTACTTCTATGCTTGCGGTGTTTTGTTCAAGATCTTTGGGAGCTTCAAAAACAACATCGTAATTTGTGGAACTGGAAGAAAGAATGGCATCGGGGTTTACTTTTCCAGAACCAAGAATCCTGTTTATGATATTATCACTTCTCTGTAGTGTGCCAACGGAAATAACTCCCCCAAAAACCGAAATGTCCTTAGTTCCGGAGCCTGGTAAAATACTGGTAGCCTGCCTTTCCGGAAACCAAATAGCTGCTTCTTCGTAATATTTGTAGTAATGGTTTACTTCCAGTTTTATGGCACCAAGTAACTGAGCCTTTGCACGCTGTATAGCGTAGCTGGCAGTGTCCAGATATAGAATGCCTTCCAGACCGGCAACGGTTCTTTCACGTTTGGGCCTAAAATAGATAACATAAGCCGGGCGTTCTGTAGAGGTCGTGTCAAGGATTTGAAAATTATAATTACTAAGAGCATTATCTGCAAGAGGTCCTGCATAATCTGTTTCAAACAGCTTATAATCCTCTTTGTATAACGAGTATGGATTGGCTTCCAGGGCAAGCATTTCGTAAACCGGCTCCTCAAATCCTGCGGTTTTTAAGCCCAGGATCTTTTCGTTTCTGCCTTTTCTTTTCTGAAAAGCTGTGCGGGAAATTTTTTCTGAAAGATAAGCTCTGGCGGTGTTAATAATAGTCCCAATTTCCACATTTGTGGTGTCGGTATCCAAAGTCACAGCGTCTGATTGATTGTCGATAATGAATTTGGTGTAGGTTTTATGCTGAAATGCCTCCAGTGCCTGCTCGGGATCGTTCTCTTCTTTGGCTGCAATTGCCTTTTTAATAATCGAGTTTGCCAGATTTTCTTCGGAAGAGATTATTACAGCGTCGAGATTTGTTACAGAAGGTTCCATTTTCACTACAACATATTCAATGGCACCGGAAATTTCCAAGTTCTTGCTGTAAAACCCCAAATAGGAGATTTTTAGCTGGATTTGATCTTCTTTGTAATTTATTTCAAAAGAACCATCAATATTTGTCATCACATGACGGTCTTCGCCATAATTTATGGTGACATAAGGAAGTGGTTCGCCGTTTTCTGCATTAATTATTCTTCCTGAAATCCCATTTTGGGCCGTAAGACCGGAAAAAGGGAGCAGTAAAAGAAGAAAAAGCAGAAATTTATGCATACAGTAGATTTTTTTCTGAAGATACTATAAATCTTCAGTAGGCACTAAAATAAAAAATTGCCAAATTAAGCTTCCCGTGGGGCATGCAAAATTTAGCAATTTTCGACAAACAGAATAATGATCGTTATATCGTCATGATCTCTTTTTCTTTTGCTACTAAAATTTGATCAATTTTCTCGATGTGCTCATCTGTTAAGGTTTGCACATCTGCTTCAGCGCTTTTCAGTAAATCTTCAGAAATATCCAGTTTTTTAAGGTCGTTGTTAGCAGACTTCCTGTCGTTTCTTACTCCAATTTTAGCGTCTTCTGCTTCGGCTTTGGCCTGTTTTACAAGCTGTGTACGACGTTCCTCTGTTAAAGGCGGAACATTTATAATTACACTTTCGCCATTGTTCATAGGGTTAAAACCAAGATTGGCCTGCATGATGCCTTTTTCAATTTCAGGAATAAGTTTTTTTTCAAAAGGCTGGACAGAAATGGTACGCGCATCTGGTGTAGAGACATTTGCTACCTGGTTGAGAGGGGTTTTTGCACCATAATATTCTACAAGAACGCTTCCCAACATGGCGGGATTTGCTTTACCTGCGCGTATATTGAGCAATTGCTTTTTTAGGTGCTCAATGGCTTTATGCATCCCTTCTTTAGTGCTGTCTATAATAAAATCAACTTCGTCTTCCATTTTAGTAAACTTTTATCTTTCAGGTAAATTATAAATTAACTATTGTGCCTATTTTTTCGCCCGTAGCCACTTTTATAAGGTTTCCGGGAGTGTTCATATCAAATACAATTATTGGCAGTTCGTTCTCGTGACTAAGAGTAAAAGCAGTTGTGTCCATTACTTTTAGTCCTTTTTTGATGACATCTTCAAAGGAAATAAAATCAAATTTGGTCGCTTTTTTGTCTTTTTCAGGATCTGCAGAATAAATTCCGTCTACCCTTGTGCCCTTCAGAATAATATCTGCATGGATCTCTATGGCTCTTAAAACTGCGGCAGAATCTGTAGTGAAATAAGGATTTCCGGTTCCTCCGCCAAAGATCACCACTCTTCCTTTTTCAAGATGGCGAATTGCTTTTCTCCGGATAAAAGGCTCGGCCACTTCATTAATCTTAATTGCAGATTGTAGCCTCGTCTGGACACCTGCATCTTCCAGAGCGCTTTGCAATGCAAGACCGTTAATTACAGTGGCAAGCATTCCCATATGGTCGCCCTGTACCCGGTCCATCCCTTTGCTGGCGCCGGCAACTCCTCTAAAAATATTCCCTCCACCAATTACAATTGCTACTTCTATACCTTTCTCGGTCACCGATTTAATTTCTTCGGCATATTCTGCCAGCCTTTTAGGATCTATGCCATATTGGCGTTCTCCCATTAAAGCTTCTCCCGATAATTTTAGAAGTATTCTAGTGTATTGCATAGTGAAAGATATAAATTATTCGTGCAAATATAGATAATATCTTACTTTGAGAAATAACATATATAAAAGGAATCTTGTTCCTGAAGAAAAATTTTTCAAAATCCGGGAATCTGTGTAAATAAAAATGGCAGGAATGCTGCTGCTGTAGGATTGGCCGGGTTTTTGCTATCTTTGATTAGATTAAAAAATTATAAAACGATGTTTGGATACTATATAATTGCTGGTTTAATATTTATTGTGAGCATGTACGTGAGCAATAAATTGAAGAGTAAATTCAAAAAATATTCTAAGGTTCATCTACAAAACGGGATGAGCGGGAAGGAAATTGCCGAAAGGATGTTACATGATAATGGTATTTATGATGTAGAAGTTATTTCTACACCGGGAATGTTGACAGATCATTACAACCCAAGCAAGAAAACCATAAACCTTAGTGAAGGCGTTTATACCCAGCGTAACGCTGCAGCCGCTGCAGTTGCGGCTCACGAATGCGGCCATGCGGTGCAACATGCCAAAGCGTATAGCTGGCTAAAGATGAGAAGCCAGTTAGTGCCGGTGGTGAGTGTGGCTTCAAGATTTTCGCAATGGGTAATCTTTGGTGGACTTATGCTTATGGCTACCACTGCAATGGGAAGTACCATTTTACTTATAGGGATTATCATGTTTGGTATGGGAACGCTGTTTAGCTTTATTACTTTACCGGTAGAATATGATGCAAGTAAGCGCGCACTTGTGTGGCTGGAGAACGAAAATATGTTGAGCCCTCAGGAACACGATGCCGCAGAAGATTCGCTTAAATGGGCTGCAAGAACCTATGTAGTTGCCGCAGTTGGTTCCCTGGCTACCCTTCTTTATTTCCTGAGTATTTATATGGGAAGAGATTAAGAAATCTGAAATAAGTATAAAATAATAAAGGCTGCTTTTTGGGCAGCCTTTATTATTTATTTTAATCTTTTAAATTTGTTTAATACTCGCGGATCTGCGGAATTCTTTCGTCTATAAATTTTAAAGCCAGGCCTTCAGTTCCCATTAGGTCAAACAGCTCAAGGGCTTTTCGCATTGTTTGTTCTTCTTCTGTCTGTTCATTAACGAACCACTGTAGGAAATTTTCCGTATTAAGATCCTGCACTTTACGACATTTGTAAACAATATTGTGAATAGATTTAGTTATTGTGATTTCCTGGTCCAGTGCAACTTCAAAGATTTCCTGCAGGGAATTAAAATCGTGCTCTATATTGTTAACTTCAGGAGAATACGCAGTACCTCCGTTATTATTAATAAACCTGAAAATCTTCAGCATGTGTTCGCGCTCTTCAGAAGATTGTTCGTAGAAAAATTTCGCGCTGTAGGACAGGCCGTTGTGATCGCACCAAGATGCCATGGCCAGGTATGCAGAAGAAGAATGTGCTTCTTTTTCTATTTGTTTATTTAGAAGATCCATGATTTCTACATGGATACTTAATTTTTGTCTTACCAGATCTTTCATATTCTCTTTTCTCTTTGTTTAAAATTACGCAAAAAGAAGCAGATGTGCTAAGAAGATGGTGAATTTAGAAGTAGTCTAAATCCAGGAGATATATAGCTTAAACCGGGGTACTTAAAAGTGAATTAAGCTCCAGGACTCCAAAGGTTGCATTAACAAGCTCTTGTAGATCAAGTATTTCTAATGTATCGAGGATGAAAACATGTTCCCGGTTGCAAAGCATTAAAATTTCGATGCCGTTTTTGTTCTCGCCGTTAAAGTGACTTTCAGGATTAATATTTTTTACCTGCTGTCGCAATGCCAGGAGTTGGCAAAAGCTGAATTTTACCGTTTTGTGATTAAAGTCCACATAAAAACAACGGCCTTTGTCACATTGGTAGGAAGAAAAATATCGGGACTGGAATAATAATTTCATTTCAACGCCAAATCTAATTCTTATTTAGAATAAATACAAATATTAAATTTTAATCTGTCGGTTGATTTGTTGATTGAGCGAAATAAAAGTTTCTGTCCTTGAAACTCCCTCGATTCCCTGAATATTTTTGTTGAGCACCTGCATTAAATGCTCGTTGTCTTTACAAAGTATTTTGAGAAAAATGGACCAGTTTCCTGTGGTGTAGTGACATTCTATAACTTCGGTGATCTCCCGTAGCTGATTTACCGCCTTGGGGTTACTGACTGCTTTGTCCAGATAAACACCAACAAACGCCATGGTTTTATAACCCAGGATGCGGGGATCTATCATTAGCTTTGAACCTTCTATTAGTCCTGATTTTTCAAGTTTTCGAAGCCTTTGATGCACAGCAGCCCCTGTAATCCCTATACCACGGGCAATTTCCAGAATTGGTTTTTTAGCATCTTGCATTAGCGCGTTAAGAATGGTTTTATCTATACCATCTATAACAACATCCTGGTCAATAATTTTCATAGTAATAGCTTTTGGTTATTAATCTAAAATAAAAAATTTCTGCTAAAATGTTAGCTAAACCTAAAGTTTCCTATTCAAATTTAATGAATATGTTGTTCTTAATTTAATTCTATAATTTGGCGCCAGGTTGTGGGGGAGTATTTGACCCGTGGCTTCTTTAAAATTTAAACTGTAAATTACCTGCAGAAATTATTTTTAATTAATGTTTTTTCTGTGACTTATATAACTTGCGCCTTGTTGATATATTTTGTGGTGCATAAAAAGGATTACTAATTATTTAATTATGGATAAAAAATTCTTGATCGCAGGAACGTGTTTTGGTTTGCTTGGAGTAATAATAGGAGCCTTTGCTACTCATGGGTTGCAGCCGTTATTGACTGATGCATCTATAAAATCTTTTGAAACGGCTGTGAAGTATCAGATGTACCATTCGCTTCTTTTGCTTCTTTTGGGCTCAACGAATTTCCTTGCGCCAAAATTGCGGGATGTAATTTTTTATCTTTTTGTTTTCGGGATAATTTTCTTTTCAGGCTCTATTTATCTGCTTGCTACAAATAACCTTACAGATCTTGATTTTAAGAGTATAGCTTTGGTCACGCCCTTTGGGGGCAGCCTTTTAATAATTGGATGGATTTTGATATTGGTAAGCGTTTTTAAGTTAAAGAAGGAGTAGAAAGATCTGAATGCTTATCCCAAAACAGAAGATCGAAAATGGCAATTTTCGATCCCTTGTTTAATCTTTAATTCCCGTGTTACAAGAGTTGCTGGGATACATGAAATGAAAAATCCGGTATTTTTTTTAAAATACCGGATTTTGTCTTTTGTTCTTTTTAAAAGAACTTATTTTTTATTCATTTTAGCTATATATTTTTCTAAAGCCATCGTCATCGAAGGTGTTTCTGCGGTAGGTGCTTTAATATTTACCGTTAGCCCATGTTCCTTTGCGGCTTTAATTGTAGTATTCCCAAAAACTGCTATTCGCGTTTCATTCTGTTCAAAATCGGGAAAGTTCTCAAATAAAGATTTAATTCCGCTAGGGCTGAAGAAAACAAGGATATCATAGGTGACATCCCTTAAATGGGAAAGATCGCTTACCACGGTTTTGTAGAAAACAGCTTTCTTCCAGGTTACTCCCAGTTTGTTCAAAGTTTTTGGAACATCCGGCTTCAGCATATCCGAAGAAGGAAGTAAAAACTTCTCACTTTTATATTTTTTGATCAACGGAGATAATTCTGCAAAGGTCCTCTTTCCTACGTAAATTTTTCGTTTTCTGTACACCACATATTTTTGCAGGTAGTAGGCCACAGCTTCGCTTAGGCAAAAATATTTTAGAGTGTCGGGAACTTTATACCGCATTTCTTCAGCAATTCTAAAGAAATGATCAACGGCATTTCTACTGGTAAGGATGATTGCAGTATATTCAGTAAGGTCAACTTTTTGTTGTCTTACTTCTTTAGAAGATACCCCTTCAACATGAATAAAGGGAATGAAATCAATTTTTACTCGTTGCTTTTCTTCCAGCTCAAAATAAGGAGAGTTCTCGACTTTTGGTTCTGGCTGAGAAATCAAAATTGTTTTCACTTTCATATATCTTTACTTTATTTATCCCCAATTGCTTATAAATAGCTTGTATAAAATAATATAAGGGGCAATTTCGAGAGCGCAAAGGTACAAAATAAAATAAAACAAGTTTATGGAAATTATGCTTTGATTTTGTTTGTAAATAACAAACAGGCTTAAGATGTTTCCTACGATCATAAAGCTAAGTATAGCGTAGAGTATTGGGCCTGTGGGAGTAAAGGTATAGGTGAGGAGAATGGCTGCCAAAAGTACAAACAGTGAAATAAAGTTTCGATAACCAAGCTTCCGGAAAAGGTAATAGTCAACTTTCTCGTCAAGTCCAAACACGTTAGCGACAATTTTTTCTATACCCATTTTTAGAAGTACAAAGCTGGCATAGGCGGTGGCAATACGAACGTAAACAATAACAGCTGGAATATTTTCGGTAATATTAAAGAAGAAGTGCAGTAAAATGAACAAAAAAAGGGAAACCCCACCTACATTTACAAAGAGCATCAAAATGTTAAAAGGATGAAAAGCATGATTCTCCTTTCCTTTAAACATCATAAATTTGCCCGATGTTAGCAGTGACATAAACTCCCCAAAACGCTGTGGATAAATCACCTTAATTACCGCCAGCAGTATAATACAGCCTAGTAGAATTAGCGTGATCCAATCTATAGTGCCTGCTTGTCTTTCTATTGCCTGCAAGTGATAATTTTTTTACAAATGTATGATTATTGAAATGAAAACTTGACGGTAAATCCAAAGAAACGATTGTATAAAATGCCTACATTTGTTCAAAATTTTTCGGGATGGTAAATGGGATAATTATTATACCCACCTACAATGAAATTGAAAATATTGAGCGCATTATTAGGAATGTGTTTTCGCAGCAGCGCAAATTTCATATTTTGGTAGTAGATGATAATTCTCCCGATGGTACCGCGACGAGGGTCCGCACGTTACAGGCAGAGTTTAAGGAATCTTTGTTCCTGGAAGAAAGAGAAGGGAAGTTGGGACTTGGTACTGCCTATATTTTAGGATTTAAATGGGCCTTAGACCGGGATTATAGTTATATTTTTGAAATGGATGCAGATTTTTCCCATAATCCAAATGATCTTGTAAGATTGTATAATACCTGTAGAAGGGACAGTGCCGATGTTGCAATTGGTTCCAGGTACATAACCGGCGTAAATGTTATTAACTGGCCCATGAACCGGGTGCTTATGTCCTGGTTGGCTTCCCGATATGTGCGTTTTGTAACAGGAATGGATATTCAGGATACCACTGCCGGTTTTGTTTGTTATAAAAGGGAAGTGCTGGAGAAGATTAATTTGGATAAAATTCAGTTTGTAGGCTATGCGTTTCAGATTGAAATGAAATTTAAAGCCTATCTGTTAAAATATAAAATTGTGGAAGTGCCGGTTATATTTACAGATAGAACCAAGGGCACATCAAAAATGAGCGGCTCAATTATTTCTGAAGCTGTTTTTGGGGTAATAAATATGAAGATGAAAAGTCTTTTTAATAAGGTTGAAGTGTAATGAAAAAGGTTTTAATAAAAAACGCCAGAATTGTAAATGAAGGTAAGATTAAAGAAGGCGATGTTTTTATAGAAGATGGAACAATTGTAGAAATTGCCGAGAGCATTAGTGCAAAATCACCCGATGTTATTATTTATGATGCAGAAGGGAATTACCTTTTGCCGGGGCTTATAGACGATCAGGTTCATTTTAGGGAACCGGGGCTTACGCATAAGGAATCGATAGAGACGGGATCCCGGGCCGCAGTAGCAGGAGGTATAACTTCTTTTATCGAAATGCCCAATACCTTACCGCAAACCACTACCATAGAGTTACTGGAAGAAAAATTCCGCCTGGCGCAGGAGTCTTCTTATGCCAATTATTCTTTTATGTTTGGCGGCACGAATAACAACCTGGAAGAAATTGTAAAGATTGACCCAAAGACTACTGCAGCCTTAAAGTTGTTCCTGGGCTCTTCTACCGGAAATATGCTGGTAGACGATGAAAAGGTGCTCGAACAGATCTTTTTAAAGTCGCCATTGTTAATAGCGGCGCATTGCGAAGATGAAGAAACGATACGTAAAAACCTTGAGGAATGTGTAGAGCGTTACGGGGACGATATTCCAATGGAATTGCATCCAAAAATAAGAAGTGCCGAAGCTTGTTATAAATCTTCTTCCAGGGCTGTTGCACTAGCTAAAAAAACGGGAGCGAGATTACACGTTTTTCATGTTTCCACGGCAAAAGAAATTAGCCTTTTCAGTAATAAAAAGCCGCTAAAGGATAAAAAAATTACTGCGGAAGTGTGTATCCATCACCTGTGGTTCAATGATTCAGACTATGCCAGGAAAGGAACTTTCATCAAGTGGAACCCTGCGGTTAAAACAGAAAAAGATCAAAAGGCACTTTTGCAGGCAGTAAAAGATGACTTTATAGACGTTATCGCAACAGATCATGCCCCGCATACCCGAGAAGAAAAGAAAAACGTATACACCAAAGCTCCAAGTGGAGGGCCTTTGGTTCAGCATGCGTTACCAGCTTTGCTCCAGCTTCATCACCAGGAAAAAATAAGCCTGGAGAAAATTGTGGAAAAAATGTGCCATAACCCGGCTATTCTTTTTCAGATTAAAGACAGAGGATATATAAGAGAGGGGTATAAAGCAGATCTTGTTTTAGTAGATTTAAACGCACCGTGGGCTGTACAGCCAGATAATACCGTTTACAAATGCGGTTGGTCCCCTTTTGAAGGGACAACGTTTAAATCCCGCGTTACACACACATTTGTTAATGGTCGCCTCGTTTATAAAAACTTTAAACATCAGCCTTTCGCCAGGGTGGCAGAGCGGTTGACCTTCGACAGATAATATGAAAAGTTTCTTAGCTTTTTTTCTAATTATTTTTGTTTTTTCTGCCTGCCAGAATGTTGAGCGGACGGAGAAACCTGATGATTTGATAGGAGAAGAAAAAATGGTAGATGTTCTCACAGAACTGGCTATTTTACAATCGGCGAGAAACGTAAATAAAAATATCCTTGAAGATGCGGGCATTAAGCCTTACCAACACGTTTATGAAAAGCACGACATAGATAGCTTGCAGTTGGAGCGCAGTAACGCATATTACACCGAAAATCTTACAATTTACGAAAGTATCTTTGAGCGTGTAAGAGACCGTTTGCAGCGTGTAAAGGAGGCGCGTGACTCTATACAGGAAGAAGAAGAGCGCATACAGGATTCCATTTCAAGACTGGATTCAGTTGCGGCACTGGATTCAATATCCGGTGATTCCATTGGCAATGGTTTAGAAAGGGACTCAATAAGAGAGCAGGATTCTGTAAGGAATAATGTGCGGGATATACGCCGCAGAAATTTTCTGTCAAGGGATAGTCTTGCCTCTTCCGGGGAGAACAGAAGAAGGTAAGATCAGCAGGATTCTTGTTGGTAGATTTTTCCGGTATCCATGATGCTTTCAGATAAAGGCTGGAAGCGAAATTCAAGGTCATCTTTTATCTTTTTATTGCTGAAATGCCACTCGTCATCCAGGTTTTTTGCTGAGGTTCGATTAATCTGTTGCCTGAATCCAAAAAGGCTTCCAAAACTCTGAAATATCCAACCTAAAAAAATCATCCACTTCTTTAGCTTTTTCCGGGGTCCTGGTTTGTTGATACTTGCAGCCACCTGTTCCATTACATCTCTAAAACTCGGGTTTTCTGAAACCAGTATATACTGCTCGTTTTTAATTTCGGAAGCCATCAATTGCTGCATGGCTTTAACTACATCTTTTACACCTACAAATCCTGTAATCTTCGGGAAATAATAATTAAAGCCCTTGTCTATTTTTTTAAAAAGAGGACCCGATCCCGATTCCCAGAATCCCGGGCCAATGATTATTCCGGGATTTACAATTACCGCATTTACTCCTTCCTGTGTGCTACGCCAAACTTCAATTTCAGCACCGTACTTGGAAATAGCATAATCACTGTGATTCTCTTCCGGGTTCCACGGAGTTATTTCTGTTATTGTTTTGCCTTTCAATGGTTTTCCCAGGCTGGCCGTACTACTTACATGGCAAAGCTTTTTTACCGAATTTGAAATACAAAGATTTACAACGTTCGCTGTTCCTGTAATATTTATTTGCCGGAGTTTGTTGACATCGCCGGAATCAAAAGAAATAAGTGCCGCACAGTGGTAAACAAAGTCAACCCCTGAAAATGCCAATTTTAAGGCCGGAATATCCAGTATATCAGCCTTAACCCATTCAATAGCATTAAAAAGTTCTTTTGCTTCCGCAGAAGGGGCGTAATAGGAAAATACCCTTTCAACCGCCTCAAGATTACTGTTTTCCCTGTGGATTGCACGGACTTTCTCTCCAGACCTGGCGAGATCGAATAGCAAATGTGAACCTACGAGTCCTGTACCTCCGGTGACTAGAATCATGTGGTAAATATAGCGAAAGCGCTTAGGAAAAATAACAGTTTATGGTATCTTTACGGCTGTTTTTAGAAGACTTAGAGACCATGAAAAAAAATTTTGTCGAAGAAATTAAATGGCGCGGAATGTTACACGACGTCATGCCTGGAACCGAAGAACATTTAATGGAAGAAATGCGTGCTGCTTATGTGGGGATAGATCCTACGGCAGATTCGCTTCATATTGGCCATTTGGTAGGGGTGATGATGTTAAGACATTTTCAACTTTGCGGCCATAAGCCTTTTGCACTTGTTGGCGGTGCTACAGGGATGATTGGTGACCCTTCAGGGAAATCTGCAGAGCGTAATTTGCTGGACGAAGAAACCCTTAGGCACAATCAGGAGGCTCTAAAAGGGCAATTATCGAGGTTTTTAGAATTTAAAGGTGAGGCTGAAAATACTGCAGTTTTGGTGAATAACTACGACTGGATGAAGGATTTCTCGTTCCTCGCGTTTATTCGTGATGTGGGCAAACATATAACTGTTAATTATATGATGGCCAAGGACTCTGTGAAAAAGCGCCTGTCTTCTGACGCTTCCGAAGGAATGTCTTTTACAGAATTTACCTATCAAATGGTGCAGGGCTACGATTTTCTCCACCTTTTCAGGGAGCACCAGTGTACTTTACAGATGGGTGGAAGCGACCAATGGGGAAACATTACTACAGGGACCGAACTCATCAGGAGGATTGGAAACGGAAAAGGCTATGCCCTAACCTGTCCTTTAATAACCAAAGCAGACGGGACGAAATTTGGCAAAACCGAAGGGGGAAACGTATGGCTGGATGCACAGCGTACGTCACCTTATAAATTTTACCAGTATTGGCTGAATACAAGTGATGCCGATGCGGAAAAGTATATAAAGATTTTCACCTTTTTAGGTAAAGAGGAAATTGAAGATTTAGTAAAGAGACATACTGAAGCACCTCATCAAAGGGAACTTCAAAAAGTTCTGGCGAAAGAGGTGACGATAATGGTGCATTCTGAAGAGGATTATGATAATGCCGTAAAAGCTTCAGAAGTACTCTTCGGAAAAAGTACTGCTGAAGATTTAAAAGGTTTAAATGAAGCTACTTTTCTGGATGTATTTGAAGGAGTGCCACAAGCGGAAATCGCCAGGACCGAAATTGAAAATGGTCTGGATATGATTGCTGCCCTTGCTGCAAAAACTGGCTTTCTTGGCTCCAACGGGGAAGCAAGAAGGGCCCTCAAAGAGAATTCGGTTTCAGTAAATAAGGAGAAAGTAAAGGAAGATTATGTGATTACAACCAGCGATCTTCTCAACAACAAATACGTTATTCTTAACAAAGGGAAAAAGAATACTTTTATAATAACGGTGGTGTAAAATGCAAATCCCTCTGCCACGTGGGGTGTGCAGAGGGATTGCAATTAACTAACTAACCAACCAATTTATTATGAAAAACCAACTAATCTGTAAGAGATCAGAATTTAATTCACTTTCTTACACTTATTAGGTCGAAAAATCTTCTGTACATTACATATTTCTACATAAAAAATTAAATTATTTCTGTAGTTTTCTCCTATCCCAGTGTTTGTAAGGTTTTGCGGAAATATTTTTTTTTATTCTTTACAGTCTGCTGCTAATCAGGCTACAAAACCATCAGATTGCAACCACGAATATCACTATTGTCGAATCTGCCCAGGATTTCTGTGGTGTTGTTTGAAAGGTTTTTACCCAGGTCCTGCGTGGCAAGGAAAGAGCAGGAATTGAGGTTGGCCAGGTCGATTATATTGATTCCGCCGTTTTTGTTCTCCGGAAGAATTTCCAGCGCGTCTTCAGGGTCACGGATTAAAATCTTCATCCAGGGCGGGCATTCAAAAACGCCTGATCCTTTGGAGTATGCCTGTGAAAGTAATTCGGTCATTCCGTACTCACTGTGAATTCTATCAACCCCAAAACCTTTAGCAAGAATCTGATGCAGCTCCTTTCTTATCATTTCTTTGCGCCGGCCCTTCATTCCGCCGGTTTCCATAATAGTTGTATTCTGAAGGTTAAAGCTGAAGTTTTCCACCAGGTCCAGAAGGGCAAAGGAAACACCTATCAGCAGGATTTTCTTACCAGACTGATCAAGTTCTATAAGTTTACCCGCTAATTCTTGAAGTTCGTTGAGGTAGAAGCCACTTTCTTTATGTTTACTTCTGGAAATAAGTTTTTCTGCCATATATATAAGGGAGGAACCCTGCCGTTCAAGATAAGACGGTAAAAGGGCAAATATCACCAGGTCTTCAGGTTTACCGTAAAAATGCTCAAATCCCTGGATAAAGCTCTCTTCGTAAATCTTTAAGCTGGTCACATGGTGCTTACTTGTGCTACTGCCGGTGGTTCCGCTACTTGTAAAGGTGATTTCCGGTGTTTTTTCAGAAGAAAGGATGCGGTGGGATTTAAAAAATTCAACTGGAAGAAAAGGAATGTGATTAATACCACGTACTGCATTGCTATCTATGCTCAATAATTGGCAAAATTGACGGTACACCTTATTATTGTGATATTGAAATCTAAAAACTTCAAGTGCGGTTTTCTCAAATTCTGCTTCAGAAGAAATATTAAAGATTCGGTTCTTGAGCATAAGTAGATTTATCTGAAAAGAAAAAAGCCTCTATTAATAGAAGCTTCCTGTTATCTGAAATATTCCTGGATTTTTATTTGATTACAAGCTTTCTGGTGGCTTTGCTGTTTTGTTCTTTGATTTTAAGGATATAAATCCCGGGACTTAATGTAGAAACGTCTAATTCTTTCCCTCTCATCCTTGTCTTTTGCACCGGTTTTCCAAGAACATTATAAATTTCAATTTGTTTTTCAAGATTTCTGGTTGTACTAATGTATACCTTGCCGCCAGTAACCGGGTTAGGATAAATCGATAATCCCGAAATGGGAATCTCAGTTCTATTGCCCGTGCTTGTAGTATCCTGAGCCACTACGGGAGTGGCAAAAGACAAAAAACATGCAAATATGAAACTTAAAAGGTATTTTTGCTTCATTCTTTCTGGCTAATTGTTACAAATCTACAAATTAATTTCCAAAAACTCTGCCATAAAAAAACGCTAATTACGTTAATAAACTTAACAGAAAAAGGCCGCCGGAGTGGCGGCCTCTTTAATTTGAAGGCAGATGATTATATTTTCAGGCTAATTCAAATATGATATATCTTCTTCTTCTTCTTATTTATTTGTAAGAGAGTAGTCAAAAAAGGTGAACAGTTAAACTCTAAAATTTATAACTATAGCTTAATGAAACTGGCATTCCTGGTTTTCTTAAAGAAAAAATCTGATCTTCTGCCCCAAAAGATTGGAACCTGCTCTCTATATCATCCTGAAGAATGTTAGAAATTTTAAATGAAATAGTGGAGTTTTTATTTTCTCCAAAAGATTTATTTAGAGTAAAATTCAGGCTATGAAAAGGCATAGTATAGACATCTGGAACTGTACCTAATCCTACCAGCTCAAGAGTTTTTCCCTGGCTATTGTAAAATATCCCGGTTTGCCATCCTGTTTCGGGATCTGCGTAATCTATACCCGCGTTAATCAGATAAGGAGACTGACCTTGTAAATTTCTTGTGCCATCAAAATCTTCACCCGTCCTTAGGTTACGCTGTCGTGATTCATATTCACCACTTGGACTACGGTCCATTTCTACTTCAGAGTCTATTACAGACACATTAAGGTTTATGCTGAGTTTTCTCAAATCCTCAGCAATAAATCCGAAATTTTTCCTTAGTTCAATTTCTGCTCCTATTACAGTAGCATCGTTTACGTTTCTTGGCTGAATATTATCTGCAGAAAAATCGCTGAAAACAGATAACTCTATAGGGTCTGTAAATTTTTTGTAAAATGCACTTACTGCAAATAATTGGGCGTCCTCACTGTAAAGTTCATATCTCAAATCCATATTGTCTACGTAAGTAGGCTGGATATCTATATTCCCAATAAAAGTTCTGTTGGTAAGAGGGTCGTAAATTTGGGCAATGGAAGCTTCCTTAAAAGAAGGTCTTGCTGTAGATTTTGCATAGGATAGTCTTAAATTACTGTCGTCATTAAGACTATAAATGAGATTTGCAGAAGGAAAGAAGTCTGCTTTATCTAAAATTTGTTCTTCATCTAATACCACGTCACCCAGGTTATTTTGTCCGGTATAGAAGAGATCAAATTTTTCGAACCTTAACCCTAATATAGCTTTTAAATTTTCCAACACATTAAATTCTTCGGAGACATAAGCTGCCGCGTTAGAAGTATAGGCATCAAAAGTGTTTGCCGGCTCATAGAATCCGTTAATATAAGAACCGACACCGCTCTCTGGTGTCCAGATATTTCCCGGTGCCAATACCTGGTTGGGGTCACCTCCAAAATTCTGACTTATGGATCCCTGTATAAGGATTTGGTATTGATCTATACTGAAATCACGTTGTTTGTAAGTGTAAGCTCCTCCAAATTTGAGATTTCCGTTTTGTCCAAGTAACTCATGTTTATAGCTAAAATCCAATTTTCCTGAAAGGTTGGTCTCTTCGAGATCCCTCCATATTCTGGTAGGGCTTTCAGAAGAACTTGGACGTATGCTGTAAGTATCATTGCTTCGGTTATATTCAAACGCTGTAATACGTACATCTTTATCGTAAACGCGTGAAAGACTGGGTGATAATTTCCACTCTGTAGTCCAGCTCGCGTCTTCATTTGTATGTTTTCCGCTTAGAAGCGCATTAGTTATAGAGCGTTGCGTATACTCCAGATTGTCTCTAAAAACTTCTATAGCATCTGAAACAAAAACCTGCTCATAAAAATTACCTGCGGCAGATTCGCCATTTTGTATGTGCAAGAGGTTTAATTGATACTTAGACTGGTCTGTTTTAAATGATAATCCTGCCAGTGCACTAATAAGCGCACTTTCTGTTCCTACATCTCCTGTAAGTGTACGACTTGGTCTAAGTTCAAACTCACTCGTCTCCCGTGGCTTTAGGTAGGAATTATTTTGAAAATCCTCAAAATATTCAGAGGTGTTTTTATAAGAAAGGGAAGCAATATATCCCAATTTATTGTTGTTGCTTCCTACATCATATTGATTTCCGGCAGTAAAACCTGCGCTAAAATCCATAAAATTGCTTTTCCTTGTTCCTCCCAGAGTAGGATTGAACCTTTCAGTTATCCTCGTTAGGGCCCTGTCATTATCAAAAGGCCTTGGGAAAACCTGTTCTCTGTTTACTGGACGGTCTCTAGTTCCATCATCAAACCCAAGAAAATCTGTATCGCCGCCATCGTACTGGAGAAAATCTGAATTAAAGTGCATGTCGGGATTGTAAGTTGCGCCTACAGAGACGCTGTACTCTTGGCTGGACGGAAAGTCTTTGGTAATTATGTTTACCATTCCTCCTGTAAAATCTGCAGGCATATCTGCGGTTAGCGATTTAACGACCAGAATGTTGTCCAGAATGTTGGTAGGAAAAATATCCATTTGCAAGGTATTCCTGTCGGGATCAAGTCCGGGAACATCCATCCCATTAAGAATAGTTTTAGTATAGCGGTCTCCCAAACCTCTCACATATACATATTTGCCACCTTGTACAGATACTCCGGGAATTGTTCTTACTGCGGAAGAGACTTCTCCCGCGCCAATTTTGGCAAAAGTTTGAGAAGATAAACCATCGGTAAGGTTTACTGCATTTTTCTGTATATTTAATACCGAAGCTTCTGTATCCCTGGCAGTTGTTGTAGTAATTAGAACTTCATCCAGTGCACCGGCAGAAGATTTCATTTCCACATTTACTGTGTTGACTTCATTTTCTTTTACTTCTACCCCGGTGACTTCAAGGGTTTCATAACCCATAAAAGAGAAAACAAGGGTATAAATGCCAGGCTCAGCGTTAAGACTATAATCTCCTTCAAAATCTGAGGTGGTACCTGTATTGGTACCTTTTATGGCAACGTTGGCAAAAGGCATAACATCATTCACTTCAACATCAAAGATTGATCCTGATATTTTTCCGGTCTGTGCCTGTGCCAGGTTTACAATAAAAATAAAAAATAAAACTAATGAAAATTGGGTTTTCATAATATCAATTATCGATTAAAATCTTAATAATAAATTGCCCGCTTCTTAAAAGAAGCGAGCAATTTAGAAAGCCATTTATCTGGTCTTGCTTATAATCTTTTTAATATGCACCTCTGAAGCTAGCGTAAGTCCATCCAAAAGCCGATAGATCTGCGCCTACAGTTTCCTGATCCTGTTCTATTGCTGTAGCAAACTCTGCAGCATCGCTAGAGAAATCTGTGCTTTCTGTAGTATCGTTAAAAATGGAAGAAACACTCTCTACCCCTTCTGGTAATACAATTTCCCATGCAGAGAAGCTTAGGTCGCCAGAGGTATAATTCTCAGCAGAATCAGCATCGTCTATTTCTACATCCTGATCTGCATTAAATCCTCTTATGTAAACATTGTTAAAAGCTCCCATTGCGCCGTCTCTAAGGTCTGCGATTTCTCCAGATGGAGCATTTGGATCTCCAATGATAGTGAGGTCCTGGATAGTAAAAGATCCCATCATAGTTCCTTCTGGTCCGTCTATTTCTAAACCATGGTCAGATTCAGCACCCTGGATTACAAGGGCATTGGTGACAGTTCCAGAGTATGCCTGGTCAATATCAAGCCCATCATCTCCACCGGCAAAAACAAGTATGTTACTTGCGTCTACAGTACCGCCAAACCATTCTACACCATCATCTACGTTTCCTACAACTTCTATGTGATCTATAACTGTTCCGTTACCAACACCACCTAAGGTTAGTCCGTTAATTTCATTCCCCGAACCAATTAAAGCTCCACCGTGACGAATAGAAACATATTGGAATACACCAGAGTCGTCATCGGCAATGTCTCCTCCATAACGACCATAGTCATCATCTGCAGGAATTCCTTCTATTTGAGACTCTTCAGAATCACCTTCAAAAGAACTTGGTGCGTGTCCTAAAATTAAAACTCCACCCCAAAGACCTCGATCATTTTCGTCCAAATTACTTCCTTGTTGTTGTCCAACTTCAATGTTGTCGTTTATAGAAGTAAATATTATAGGATTGTCAGCAGTTCCTTCAGCCATAATTCGGCCACCACGGGCAACAATAAGTGCAGAAGCAAGAGAACCTGTCCCTTCACGACCTTTAATAATCGTTCCTGGTTCAATAGTTAGGGTTGCTCCATCACCTACTACAAACTTTCCGTTCAGTTCCCATATAATATCATTGGTTAGTGTGAAATCCTCAGTTAAAAGGCCAGAAAGATCTTCATCCTGCGGAGTTTCACCGCCATTACCATTACCAGGATCGTCATCACAGGCAGTACAAGGTCCACCACAATCTACCCCGGTTTCGTTTCCATTTCTCACCCCATCTGTACAAGATGCAATGGGCTCGTTAGGTGCATCATCATCATCGCTACAACCGGTTAATCCTAAAGCAGCAATAGCGAAACCTGCAATAATTAATTTTTTCATAATCTCAATAGTTTAGTTTAAATAGTGAGTTTTAAATTCACGGCAAATAAACAAGCTTAGGTTAAGTAGGATCTTATGTGAAGTTTAAGTTTATGTTAACACGCCACGAGCAATGTTATAAAATGGTTTAGGAAAACTCTTGAAGAAATTTGGAGCCCTTGCTGTTAATTGCTGATATCCCGGAAAATGCCTATTTTGTAACAGCTTTACGAATTTAAAATATGTTAACTTAACTTAAGGGGAGCTTTGGCTCGGGAAGATTAGTTGAAATTTATATTTACTTTTACTTCATATTTATCTTAACTACATAAACGACATGAAGAAAAAAGACATTTGTATCCTGTTAGTGGATGATGAGCCGGATATCCTGGAAATAGTGAGTTATAACCTCTCTTCTGAAGGATATAAAGTTATTACTGCAGATAATGGCGCCGATGCTGTAAAACTTGCCAGGAAAAAAAATCCCCAACTTATCATTTTAGATGTGATGATGCCGGGGATGGACGGCATTGAAGCCTGTGAAAAAATTAGAAAAATACCCGAACTTGAAGATACAATCATTACCTTTCTAACTGCCAGGGGCGAAGATTATTCCCAGATGGCCGGATTTGATGCAGGTGCAGATGACTATATTACCAAACCTATCAAGCCAAAGGTACTTACCAGTAAGGTAAAGGCCTTGCTAAGAAGATTTAAAGATGATACTTCTAACGCAAGCATCGTAAAAATTGGTGACCTTACCATAAACAGGGAAGAATACAAGATTATTAAAGACAATGAAGAAATGCTCCTGCCCAGGAAGGAATTCGAATTATTGTCTCTTCTTGCTTCCAAACCCGGAAAGGTTTTTAAAAGAGAAGATATTATGGACAAAATCTGGGGAAACGATGTGGTGGTTGGAGGTCGTACAATAGATGTCCATATAAGAAAACTTCGCGAGAAAATTGGGGACGACAGTTTTAAGACCGTAAAAGGAGTAGGGTATAAGTTTGTAGTTTAATGGCCAATAAATTTAAGCGTTCATACAAATTTGCAATAAAAACATCGATCTATATCACCGTTTTTATTGGTTTTCTGCTGGCCGCTTTTCTATACTATATGGATAATTTACTGTGGATTCCTTTCCTGGTATTTTTATTTGTAATCTATATTTTTTCATTTTTTATCATTCAGCAGCGGGTAGAGTACTTTATTTACCGGCGTATAAAAAAGATTTACGACAACGTATCTTTACTTGATTCTACCACATTACGACCCAGCCAGGTGACCACAGATATGGCGACCCTTACCAGGGAGGTAGAAAAATTTACCGAGCATAAGAAGCTGGAAATCGAAGCCCTTAAAATCAGGGAAGGCTACAGGAAAGAATTTATGGGCAACGTATCTCATGAATTAAAAACTCCTTTGTTCACGGTCCAGGGATATATTCTCACTTTGTTAGACGGTGCCATGAAAGATAAATCTGTAAGAAAAAAATATCTTACCCGTGCCAGTAAAGGTGTAGAGAGGCTGATTTATATTGTAAAAGATCTCGATATGATAAGTAAGCTCGAAGTTGGGGACCTTCATTTACAAATGGAGGATTTTAATATTGTGGAACTTGTTCAGAATACTTTTGACCTTCTGGAAATGAAAGCAGCTAAAAAAAACATAACCCTTACTTTTGATGTGGAATATCAAAAGGCAATTTATGTTTATGGGGATCGGGAAAGAATACAGCAAGTACTTACAAATCTCGTGGTTAACTCTATTAAATACGGAAAAAAAGACGGAACTACCGAAATTACTATAGAGAACCTTATTAAAAACAAGGTTATTGTAAGGGTAACCGATAACGGGGAAGGTATTGCAAAAGAAAATATTCCGCGGCTGTTCGAACGTTTTTATCGGGTGGATAAAAGCGGTTCCAGAAAAGAAGGCGGTTCAGGTCTTGGCCTTGCCATTGTAAAACATATTATTGAAGCCCACGAAGAAAAAATCTATATTGAAAGTGTCTTTGGAGTAGGGAGCGAATTTTCCTTTACGTTAGAAAAGAGCGAAGAACTCCCTGAAATTAGTAGCGAATCCGATATCTTTTAAACCTTTGTATTTATCAATTTCTTTCAGTTTTGAGAGCTTAAAATCACTCTGTTTGCAGGATGGGGCTATCCCCAGGTTCATAAGCCGTTCTGCTAAGTATTCCTGTTCAAATTGTCCCGGTGTCGGGATAAAAAATGCTTTTTTCTCCAGCTTTGCAAGGTCGAGGATAGAAGTATAGCCCGATCTGCAAATAACAACTTCAGAAGAATTAACCGCATCTTCCAGATTTTTTCCGAACATGTAATTCTCTATACCGATATTTGCCTTTTTAGAAGGTCGGTCATTTTCTTCAACAACTCCTCTTATCAGTAAAATTTTGGCCGTACATCCAGAAAATTCCTTTAGGAGCAGCTCTTCCAGGATTGTTCGTTGCGGTTCCGGTCCAGATAACAAAATAAGGTAATCGTACTTTTTCGGCAGCTCCTTTTTTTCAAACCGGCTAAGGGGGCCAATGTATTTTATATACTCATTTACCTTGTTCAGATGTCCCAGGATACCGCTAAGGTTTTTTCCGCCTTTAGCATCGGGAATCCAGCATTTATCAAACTTCTTTATATACTTTTGGTGCAATTTACTGCTGAAGTAAGTGGTTGTGCCGCTTAAAACGTTTAATTGATGGGTTATAAACACACATTTTAAGTGTTTGTACCTCACTCCAAAGCGATTATCTGAAATTATACCCTCTAAATTAAGCTCCTCCACCAGCTTTTTTGTAGCCTTTTTTTCAGCTTTAATGGCTTTTAAGATTTTGGGGCTGTCCCACATCATTTTCCATTTAAAGTTGCTTCCGTTTCTGGCATATTCAACCTTGTAGGAAGGAAGTTCAAAAGATTCTAAATGCGAAAATTCTTTTTTCAGAAGTAAAAGCGCATTTCCATCTGAAGCTAAAACTGGCTCAAAATTTTCCTGTTCCAGGCTTTTAATAATGGGTACGCAACGGGAGGCATGGCCCAAACCCCAATTTAAAGGTGCGACTAAAATTCGTTTCTTTCGCATATAACAAATATATTCTTATCGGGCTATGGCCTATTTTCTTTAATTTTACCAAAATATTAAATAATCACGTGGGAAGTAAAAATAAGCTTAAACGTTTCAGGGAAAATGAAAAATTTTCTAATGTCATTCAGCCATCCAGGGAAAATCTTACCGATGCTGAGTTTGAATGGAAGGGAAGGTGGAATGAATTTTTTAAAAATGATAAACCTATAATTCTTGAATTGGGTTGCGGAAAAGGGGAGTACAGTGTAGGACTTGCGCAACAAAATCCCAATGCGAATTTTATCGGGATCGATATTAAAGGAGCCCGTTTTTGGCGTGGGGCAAAGACCGCTCAGGAAGAAAACCTGCACAATGTGGCTTTTCTGCGCACGCAGATTGAACTTATTACGCACGTTTTTGCTGAAAATGAAGTAAGCGAAATCTGGATCACTTTTCCAGATCCACAGATAAAGTATAAAAGAACCAAGCACCGCCTTACAAATTCTGAATTTCTACAGAAGTATAAACAAATTTTAAAAGACGACGGATTCGTAAACCTGAAGACCGATAGTGAATTTATGCATGGCTACACCCTGGGGCTTCTGCACGGTGAAGGTCACGAAGTTATTTATTCACATCACGATATTTATAAAAATGAATATTCTCCTAAGGAAGTACGGGAAATCCAGACTTTCTATGAAAAACAGTATCTTGAAAAAGGAAAACCGATTACTTACATTCAGTTTAAGATAAAATAATTGGAAGAGGCAAGACTTTTTCTTATCACTTATGTCGCCGCTTTTCTGGGGGTGATTCCTCCTGGTTTGGTTAATATGACTGTGGCCAAAACTTGTGTGGAGCATGGTAAGAAGAATGGGATGTATGTTGCGGTAGGTGCTTCTTTTATAGTGCTGTTTCAGGCATTTGTTGCCATACTTCTTGCAAATTATATTTTTTCCAATCCTTTTGTTCAGAATATCTTATTAAGAGCAGGCCTGGTAATCTTTGCAATCCTCGGGATTTATTTTTTTGTGAAAGCCAAACGAAAAGATGACATCGAGCAGCATTCAGAAAAAGCAAGGTCCAACAGCATTTTTAAAGGAATGCTTATCGCTGTTCTTAATGTTTTTCCCATTCCTTATTTTGTAGCTATTGCGGGTGCATTAAATGTTGGCGTGGGAGGATCTTACGACTGGTTTAAAATCCTCTCGTTTGCAGTGGCCGGTGCTATGGGAACCTTCACCAGCCTTTATCTTTATGTGCTGTTCTTTAATAAAATAGAAAGTAAAACAGAAACTTTCTCCCGGTTTTCCAATTACTTTATGGCACTCCTCATGCTTGTGCTAATCGTAATCACATTATTTAGAATCTACAGTTCATGACAAAAAACTCCGGTTTTTTTGAAAAGGTTTACCATGTGGCGGCTCAAATTCCGCATGGAAAGGTAACTTCCTATGGTGCAATTGCTAGATATTTAGGCTCACCGCAAAGCGCCAGGATGGTGGGCTGGGCTATGAATGCCTCTAAAGAAAAACCAGGTGTCCCCGCGCATCGGGTG
This sequence comes from Autumnicola edwardsiae, assembly GCF_031846505.1. Classification (NCBI taxonomy): domain Bacteria; kingdom Pseudomonadati; phylum Bacteroidota; class Flavobacteriia; order Flavobacteriales; family Flavobacteriaceae; genus Autumnicola; species Autumnicola edwardsiae. The sequence goes on along the minus strand of NZ_JAVRHP010000001.1, from coordinate 25,365 downwards.
GTGAACAGAAACGGACTTTTAACCGGGAAAAGCCACTTTAGCGGAACTCACGTCATGCAGCAGCTTTTGGAAGAGGAAGGGATTGTGGTAAAAGATCTTAAAATTCAGGATTTTGAGAGGCATTTCTGGGATCCTGTAAAAGAGCTGAAAGAGCAGGAATAGCTGCTTAATATTGTCTTGCAGGGTCTTTAAAACTGAAAAATCAATTATAGTCAATCGCTTCGTTTTCTTAGGTTTTCAACCTATATTTGCGTTTAGAATCGATCTATATAAGAGCTATTGGATCAAATAATTTTCAGAAGTTTTAATTCTTCCGGAAGAACCTGAAGAATTGAAATTTTTTCTGCTGAAAAAAATTGTTGTTGTGGTATTGAAGAAGAAAGATATTTTAAAAGCACTGGAGACCATTTCTGTAGCCGGAGAAGGCAAGAACATGGTAGAGGCCGGTGCAGTGCAAAACATTATGATTTTTGGTGATGAGGTGGTTGTGGATTTAGTTCTTGCCACACCTGCACTTCATATAAAAAAGCGGGCCGAGGTTGATATTTTAAAAGCTATCCACGAGCAGGTTTATGAGAAAGCCAAAGTAAAAGTGAATATTAAAGTTGAAGCTCAGGAGAAGAAAAAACCGGAGATTAAAGGGAAACCTATTCCCGGGATAAAAAATATTATAGCTGTTGCCTCAGGAAAAGGAGGAGTTGGAAAATCTACGGTAACTGCAAATCTGGCTGTTACGCTTTCAAAAATGGGCTTTAATGTGGGTATTCTTGATGCAGATATTTACGGGCCGTCTACGCCAATGATGTTTGATGTAGAAGCCGAAAGGCCTTTGTCTGTAAATGTTAACGGTAAATCTAAAATGAAGCCCATAGAAAACTATGGCGTGAAAATATTATCCATAGGTTTCTTTACAAAACCAAATCAGGCGGTTGTGTGGAGAGGGCCAATGGCGGCAAAGGCACTTAACCAGATGATTTTTGATGCTGCGTGGGGAGAACTGGACTTTCTCTTAGTAGATCTTCCACCGGGAACAGGTGACATTCACCTTTCCATCATGCAGTCTTTGCCAATTACCGGAGCGGTTGTGGTAAGTACGCCACAAAATATGGCCCTGGCAGATGCAAAACGTGGAGTGGCCATGTTCCAACAGGAAAGTATAAATGTACCTGTATTGGGTATTGTAGAAAATATGGCTTATTTCACTCCGGAAGAGCTGCCTGAAAATAAATATTATATCTTTGGTAGGGAGGGAGCAAAAAACCTTGCTGAAGATTTGGAGGTTCGGTTTTTGGGAGAAGTTCCATTGGTGCAGAGCCTTAGAGAGTCCGGGGATATAGGCCGCCCTGCCGCTTTGCAGGAAGGTACTCCTCTGGAAGAAGCTTTTAAAGAGATCACCAGGAATATGGTCGAAGAGACTGTGAAAAGAAATGAAAATCTGCCGGCAACCGAAGCTGTTAAGATTACCACAATGGCAGGATGTAGTGCAGTTAATAAGAAATAGATGACGAGCGAAGAAGTTAAAATAAACGTAGAAAAGGCTTTGGCCGAGATCCGTCCGTTTCTTGAAAGCGATGGAGGGGATATCTCTTTAATTTCCATTGAAGATGACCGTCTGGTAAGGGTGCAGCTGGAAGGTGCATGCGTGGGTTGTTCTGTAAATACCATGACGCTTAAATCTGGTGTGGAAATGACCATTAAAAAATACGTGCCGCAAATTGAGCAGGTAATTAATGTAGAGCATTAATTTTTGTAGCTGAAGCTGGATTATCCTTCGGAAGAAATTACGGATTCAGGAGAAAATATCAATGCTTTTTTTGAATATTATTTTCATTAAAATGAAAATGAAGAGTTTCAGAATAAGTTGGATTTGAATAAATGAATATAAATTATAAGCTTGTTTTGATCGAAATTAGCTGAAACTTCCTGCTTCAATTTAGAAGTGGTTGTTTCAGCTTATCATTTTTTAAACACGATCAAGATCTTTTTTACTTACACTATGTCTGATATTAAAATCACAATTATCGACCGCGAAGGGGAAGCACATTTGGTAGATGCCCCTACAGATATGAATATGAACCTTATGGAGGTAGTTCGCTCTTACGAGCTTGCGCCCGAGGGTACTATTGGAATTTGCGGCGGTATGGCTATGTGCGCGTCCTGCCAGTGCTATATTCTTAATCTGGAGCACATGCTGCCAGAGCAAAGTATAGAAGAGGAAGATATGCTGGATCAGGCATTTTTTGTGGAGTCCAACAGCCGTTTAAGCTGCCAGATTCCAATTACAGAAGAACTGGACGGGCTGGAGGTAAAGCTTGCTCCCGAGTCAACTTAGAAGAAAATTTAAAAGTTTAATCCGGAATTTGCCAATTATCGGGATACTGTTGCCGGAATGGTCTTTTTGGACAACTTATAGTCATTTTGAGTGAGACCTTTCAGGTTTCGAAAACCTGACAGGTCTTTTTATCTCACACTGTTGGACGAATTGCAATTTTTAGACATCGGCTTAAACCCTTTGACCACCAGACCTCACAAGTTTTTAAAACCTGTGAGGTCTAATTTATTTTCCGTGAGTTCAAAAATATTAGGACGAAAATTGCCATTTTCAGGCATAGACTCAAAAGCTTGTATTATTAAACTCTTTGCAGGTTTTCAGATTCTGTTTTTTCTGAAATGACTTCTTCTATTCCATTCCAGAGTTCAATTCGGCTGGAAAGTGCATTTTCAGCGGTTTGTTGAGCTTCCTGCCATTTTTCAGCATCATTTCCGCAGAGCTTTTCTATCATTTTAAAAGCCATAGGACCATGTTCGTCACCATCAAGTTCAATATGCCTGTCAAAATAATACTTGAACAGCCTTAGATCATTTTCAGGAAAATTTCTTTGAACATTTTCAATAATTGAAGAAAACATCGCGGGGATAAGGCCTTCTCTTCCAAAGGTAAAAGCAGCAGCAATGTTGTGCGGTTTTCCTTCAGAAATTACATCAAAAGTATTTTTAAGAAACTGCTTTATATTTAGCGGTATTTTACTGGCTGCTATAATTAGAAAGATATCTGTGCCGTGGTTAACCTGGAGAAGAAAATCTTCTATCTTTTTTGTATTTGCACCGGCAGAGGCCATTGCTTCCAGGTACATCTCAAAGTGGCTTTGATGTTTTCCTTCCAGGTTTACATCGGTATCTTCAGCAAGTACAATTTCATTAATTAAATATCTTATCTCAGGATCACCTACAGGAAACCATGGTTGCGTTGTTTTGGTAAGTTTTTCCTGTAGCGCAGTAAGCAGGGACATAAAATCCCATACTGCAAATACATGGTGTTCCATAAAAATCCGGAGCTCTTCTGGTGACGTTATTTTTTGATATAGGGAATGATTTAAAAGCTGTTCTGTTTTTGGTTTCAGGCTGTTATTTATCTTCTCTATCATAAAATCTTGGTTTTTGCAAAAGTAACAGCTGGAAAGGGATTTATAAAATATATAAATACTTTAAAGTAGATTTAACCCAAAAATTGCCCATTTTGCGATAACTTTAAAATATGAAGACTCGTTTTACATCTTTACAGAACATCATCATTTTTTACTCCAAAAAATCTGAAGAGTATTTAAAAATTGACGGGGTGGTGGCAAAGAAGCCGAAGGCCCTGAAGAAGAAGTGCTGCGAGAGCTACAAAAAAGGCAAGCGTTGCAAACGCTGCCCCTGCTTTGATTTACAATAATTTGAGAATTTTATTTTTTAGCTTTTTCTCTCCTTAACCTGGATTTAAAAATTAAAACGCCGCATGCCCTGTAATATCCATTCCCGTAATTAAGAGATGAATATCGTGCGTACCTTCGTAAGTAATCACGCTTTCCAGGTTCATCATGTGCCGCATAACGCTGTAATTACCGCTAATACCATTTGCACCAAGCACCTGCCGTGCTTCCCTCGCTATTTTCAGCGCCATTTCCACATTGTTTCTTTTAGCCATAGAAATTTGTGCGGAAGTTGCTTTCCCTTCGTTTTTGAGCGTTCCCAGTCTCCAGGACAATAATTGTGCTTTTGTGATCTCTGTGATCATTTCTGTCAGTTTTTTCTGCTGAAGTTGTTTTGCGGCTATGGGTTTGTTAAACTGAACACGTTCCTTTGCGTATTTTAAGGCGGTATCATAACAATCCATAGCTGCGCCAATTGCACCCCAAGCAATTCCAAATCTCGCAGAATCAAGGCAGCCCAACGGAGCTCCCAATCCGCTCTTGTTGGGTAACAGATTTTTCTTTGGGATTTTCACGTTGTCAAAAACCAGTTCTCCGGTGGCGCTGGCACGTAGTGACCATTTGTTATGAGTCTCAGGAGTGGAAAACCCTTCCATCCCGCGTTCTACAATAAGTCCGTGGATACGCTCATTTTCGTCTTTTGCCCATACAATGGCTATGTCTGCAAACGGGGCATTAGAAATCCACATTTTCGACCCATTGAGTAAATAGTGATCTCCCTTGTCTTGAAAATTGGTGCGCATTCCCGCAGGATTGGAGCCATGATCGGGTTCGGTTAAGCCAAAACAACCAATCATTTCTCCGGTAGCGAGTTTCGGAAGAAACTTTTCCCGCTGCTCACCGGTTCCAAATTTAAAAATTGGATCCATTACCAAAGAAGTTTGTACCGAAGCTGTAGAACGAATCCCGCTATCACCGCGTTCAAGTTCCTGCATAATGAGTCCGTAGGAAATTTGATCCATACCGGCACCACCGAAATCTTCGGGAATAAAGGAGCCAAAAGCACCAATTTCGCCCAGGCCTTTTAAAAGCTGTTTCGGAAATTCGGCTTTTTGAGCCGCTTCTTCAATTATGGGGGAAATCTCCTTTTTTACAAAGGCCCTTGTGGCTTGCCTAACCACCTTATGTTCTTCTGTAAGTAGTTCGTCAAGGTTATAATAATCGGGAGCCTGGAAAAGATCTTCTTTCATGCCGGTGAGTTTATTCACAAATATAACGAGGACTTTTGCAGCAAACAAAGCCTTTTTCTGCGGAAACCTGAAGAAAATTTTGAGTTTCTAATAAAACCTATAAGGTTTCGAAAACCTTGCAGAAGGAATTCGGGAAACTGTGATTATAGCTTTAAATAAAAGGGCGCTACCAATTCTTTATAAGCTTCAGTATAGTTGTGCCGGGAAATTTCGATAATCAATTCATCTGTTACCGCTTGGGTTTTCTGAAAAGAAAATGTCAGCAATGACCTTTTTAAAGCACTGGTCTCAGTTCCTCTTACGCGGGTAATTTTCTTCGGAAAAAGATGAACTTTGGAGGCAAGATCTATAAAATCTTCTTCTTCAGAATTAGGAATTATTACGCTGAAGATCCCTTTTTCAGAAAGTAATAAGGAAGCTCCGCGTACTAGGTGATCAAACGGAAGGGAATCTGAGAAGCGAGCCATTTTCCTGGCCTCTGTCATTTTTTGCTCATTTTCGGCTACTTCCGGAGATAAGGGAGCAGCATAAAACGGTGGATTGGAAATAATGAGGTCGTATTTTTCCTCATCCTGCATTTCTTCAGCAAATTCATTTAAATCTGCATGGTAACAGAACAATCTGTCGCCCCAATCGCTGTTTTCGAAGTTTTCGACTGCCTGTTCGTACGCATTTTCTTCAATTTCTATGGCGTCTATGGCAAAAGCGGAAGATCTTTGGGCTATCATGAGAGCGATAAGACCGGTTCCTGTGCCAATATCAAGGATAGACTCCAGATTATGTTCCAGAGGCGTCCAGGCACCGAGTAAAACACCGTCTGTACCTATTTTCATCGCAGATTTGTCCTGAGCGACGGAGAATTCTTTGAATTTGAAGATTTGATCAGACATGAAAGTAAAAAATTGAAGGTTTTCTGCGGAAAAAAAGTGAATGCTTAAAAATGGCAATTATCGGCTTACAGTAAATTGTTAAGCTGAATTTCTTGGCAAGGAATTATGGAAAGACTTTATAGATTTCACCACGTTTCACAAGACGGGCAAGAAAGATAGAGTCATCTTCCAGAAAGAAGCCTAATCTGTATTTACCTATTTTAATGCGGTAGGCATCTTTGAAACCGATTAGTTTTTTGGTGTTTTTTAATTCTTTTATACTTCGAGCTGCCTTGAGATCATTGATGATCTTCGTAATGTCTTGCTGCAAAGATTTATCTTTTATCTTGCGAACGTCTTTTGAAATGGCTCTTGAGTAAATAATCTTCACTCGTATAAAGATTGAAAAAATTCATCTTCGCTCACAGTTTCATTCTTATTAGCCTGCTGCATTAGGATCATAAGCCCAAGATCCTCTTTTTCCTGATCGTTTAGCTGCTCGAATTTTTCTTTTTCAATGTTGTTAATAAAAGAATTCACGGCTCTTTCCAGTATTGCTTTGATGCTAAGTCCTTGTGTAGACGAAATAATCTTCAGTTTAGATAAAGTAGCTTCATCTATGTCTATATTCTGTTTCATAAATTGAACTATAGTAGTAAGATACACATAAAATTAAAACATATTTCAACTTTATTTTTGAGATACTTTCAACTAAAAAATAAAAAACCGCTTCCTTATTAAGAAAGCGGTTTAAAATATTTTCTTCAGAAGAAATTACTCACCAAGAGCAACTCTTTCAAAAGCGATAACTTCAAGTTGAGAATCTACAGATTTTACATAATCTGCAACGCTTTCTTTATTGCCTTTAATATAATCCTGGTTCACCAAAGTGTTGTCTTTAAAGAAACGCTGAATTTTTCCTTTAGCGATCTTATCAAGCATTTCTTCAGGTTTTCCTTCCTGGCGCAATTGATCTTTTGCAATTTCAATTTCTTTATCGATGGTAGACTGATCTACTCCGTCTTCATTTAAAGCTACAGGATTCATAGCAGCAGCCTGCATAGAAACGTTTTTAGCAGCTTCATCTGCACCTTCTACATTTGCCGAAAGGCCTGTAAGAACGGCAATTTTGTTACCTGCGTGGATGTAAGAACCTACAAAAGGAGCTTGTAAAGTTTTAAAAGCACCAATTTCGATTTTTTCACCAATAACACCGGTTTGCTCGGTAAGTTTGTCCTGAACAGTGATTCCTTTATAGTCTGCAGCCAAAAGTTCCTCTTTAGTATTGTAATCCAGAGCAAGTTCAGCAAGACTTTGTGCTAAAGCTACGAAATCTTCGTTTTTGGCAACAAAATCTGTTTCACAGTTAAGGGAAATAACGGCACCTTTAGTGCTGTCATTATTTACTTTTGCAATTGCAGCACCCTCACTGGATTCTCTGTCTGCTCTTTTGGCAGCAACTTTTTGTCCTTTTTTACGAAGCACTTCAATTGCTTTGTCAAAATCACCATCAACTTCTACCAAAGCTTTTTTGCAGTCCATCATTCCTGCACCGGTAGCTTTTCTTAGTTTATTTACTTCTGCGGCGGATATCTTAGCCATAGTCTTATATTTTATTTAGAATTAACAAGTCGTTTAGTCAAGTATAAAGAAATGAACTAAACGACTTATAAAATTTACCAAACTGTTATGTTTATTCTTCTTCTCCGTTAGCGTCGGAAGCTTTATCTAAAGTTTGTTGTTTAGATTGCAGCTTTACGTCTTCCTGAGCTTCCTTCATAGCCTTTTTGTCCTGAGGATCTGTGGAAGGAACTTCAGCTTTTTCGGCTTTTGCTTTTGGAGCTTTTTCAGATTTTGCTGCTTTAGGAGCGGCATTATCTTTCTCGTCTTTCTTCTTAGAATCTTTGCTCGTCTTTCTTTCAGATAAGCCTTCAACAATAGAATCTGAAACGTAAGAAATTACTTTGCTGATAGATTTTGAAGCATCGTCGTTAGAAGGGATCAAATAATCTACTTCACGTGGATCTGAATTGGTATCCACCATCGCGAAAATTGGAATGTTTAATTTTTGAGCTTCTTTAACTGCAATGTGTTCACGTGTAATATCAACGATAAACAAGGCTGCCGGAAGTCTGGACATATCTGAAATAGAACCTAAGTTTTTCTCTAACTTAGCTCTAAGACGATCTACCTGCAGACGTTCTTTTTTAGAAAGCGTGTTAAACGTACCGTCTTTTTTCATTCTATCGATTGAAGCCATCTTCTTAACAGCTTTACGGATAGTCACAAAGTTGGTCAACATACCACCAGGCCATCTTTCAGTGATGTAAGGCATGTTTGCTCTTTCAGCTTGTTCAGCAACGATCTCTTTTGCTTGTTTCTTGGTAGCTACGAAAAGTATTTTTCTACCACTGGCTGCTATTTTTGCCAAAGCCTCTCCGGCTTCCTGCATTTTGGCAGCACTTTTATATAGGTTGATGATGTGAATCCCGTTGCGCTCCATATATATATAAGGGGCCATGTTTGGATTCCATCGTCTTGTAAGGTGTCCAAAATGTACACCTGCGTCAAGTAATTCTTTTACTTCTACTTTGTTTGCCATTTTTGTAATAGTTTACGTTCTGTTGAAGATAGCAACAGGCAAGTGGCTATTTATAATTAAATACGGCCTTGCTTGTTTAGATGCTAAACTAACTCCCGGCACTTCGACAAGCTCAGTGGGATTCCGGAATAACAACAAAAATCTTTTTAATTTTAAATGAACTTTTAGGGCAACGCCCAAATAATTAACGTTTAGAGAACTGGAATTTCTTACGGGCTTTCTTCTGTCCGTATTTCTTACGTTCTACCATACGTGGATCTCTCGTTAATAAACCTTCCGGCTTAAGAGTGGTACGGTTTTCTTCGTCCAGTTCTACCATTGCTCTGGAAAGTGCAAGACGAATAGCTTCTGCCTGTCCTGTAATTCCACCTCCGTAAACGTTTACTTTTACATCAAAAGTTTTATCGTTACCGGTAAGGTTTAGCGGTTGATTAACTTTGTACTGAAGAGTACCTGTAGTAAAGTAATCGTTCATTTCTTTTTTGTTCACGGTAATGTTCCCATTTCCATCAGAAACATAAACACGTGCAACTGCCGTCTTTCTACGACCAATTTTGTGAATAACCTCCATTACTTAAGATCGTTTAAGTTAATAGTTTTAGGTTTTTGAGCTTCCTGATCATGGTCAGATCCTGCATAAACCTTTAAATTTCTGAATAGGTCTGCTCCTAATTTGTTTTTAGGTAGCATTCCTTTTACCGCTTTTTCCACCAAACGCTCAGGAGCTTTGTTGAATAATTCGGATGCTGTAAGACTTTTTTGTCCACCTGGATAACCGGTGTGGCGAATGTATTCTTTAGAATCCCATTTCTTTCCGGTTAAGTTGATTCCGCTAGCGTTGGTTATAACAACGTTATCTCCGCAATCAACGTGTGGGGTGAAGTTGGGTTTGTACTTTCCTCTTAGTAATTTTGCTACTTTAGAAGCAAGACGTCCCAGTGTTTGTCCTTCAGCATCTACGTGTACCCATTCTTTGGTAACGGTGGCCTTGTTGGCCGATACTGTTTTGTAACTTAATGTGTCCACACTAAATAGTTTTACTTAATAATTAAACATTCCATTCCCATAATCCCAATTTTGATCTTGGGAAAACGGGCTGCAAATGTACAATTATAAATTCATATAGCAAACAGGACTTTCATTATTTTGTGGAGGTGGAAAAGGCTGATTGTCAGAAGTATTCTGTCTTCTAAAAATTTGATAGCAAAGAACCTGAGACATTGAGCCTGGAGAAGATAAAAGTTATATCTAGAACCAGGTTAAAACGACAAAATGTGTTAAAAAATCGATAAAGAGTATTATTTATGTTAATAGAGTCATAAAACGTTTTTATGTTGTCTACATTTGCGTGACCAAATCTTAATGAATGATTATGAACAGATTAAAAAAATTGGCCGGAGCATTTGGAATGATTGTGATGGTGGCGGGTTTAACAATTTCTTGTGAGCCTGAAAGTGATGAAATGGCAACTTCAAGTAAAGAAGTTTTAAAAGTGAGCAATGCCACAATAGAGCAAAGCGCTCTTGTGGGAAGGTGGGAGCTTTCTTCTATGACTTCAGACGTTGCGGTAGATCTTGATGAGCCTTACACCAATGATAGTACTGATACTAGTACTAATATTCTAGAAGAAACTGACTGTTTTAATGAAATGTACTTTGATTTTGGAGATGACAATAAGGTTATTACGGGACAGGCGAAACTGGACTTTGCCGATGGGTTTAGTTGTAATTACGGAACTTACTCCGCTACATATAATATTGTTAATGAAAATGACGCTACCAAACTAGTGGTAACTTTTGAAATAGACGGTATGACAATTACTGATTCGAAAACCATAGAATTAACCACTGACGAAAGTGGCCAGGAATTTCTACATGTTATCCTTACAGATCAAGAAGTAGACGACGCGAGTTATATTAATGACGGGAGGGAAGATACAGTGGTCAAAGATATTACAAGGTTAGAAACGATTTACACAAAAGTGCAATAGAAATAATCAAACAGTAGTTTAGTGTTGTTAGTAGAAAACTCCCGTAGATTTAATTCTGGGGGAGTTTTTACTTTAATGTGCTTCCAGCCAGTTTTGGCCTTCTCCCAAGTCTACGTCCAAAGGCACTTCCAGTTTAAATGCATTTTCCATTTCGAACTTGATCATCTTTTTTATTTCTTGCAATTCCGGCTTGTAAATATCAAAAACAAGTTCATCGTGTACCTGTAGGAGCATTTTAGTTTTATAATTACTTTCCTTCAGCTTTCTGTGGATGTTGATCATGGCTAATTTAATGATGTCTGCAGCGCTTCCCTGGATAGGAGCGTTTACAGCGTTTCTTTCCGCAGCACCTCTTACCATCGCATTCTGCGAATTAATATCTTTCAGGTATCTTCTTCTTCCTAAAACCGTCTGGACATAACCATTCTCCCTTGCAAAATCTACCTGCTCGCTAATAAAATTGCTGAGTTTAGGGTAAGTTTTATAGTAGGTGTCAATCAATTCTTTGGATTCCGACCTGCTAAGGCTGGTCTGGTTACTAAGTCCAAAAGCTGAAACTCCATATATGATCCCAAAATTGACAGTTTTCGCATTGCTCCTTTGTTCGCGGGTTACCTCATCTATAGAGACATTAAATACATTGGCAGCTGTAGAGGCGTGAATATCTTCACCTTCTCTAAATGCTTTAATCATAGTCTCCTCTTTGCTAAGTGCAGCGATAATTCGTAATTCAATCTGGGAATAATCGGCTGCGAGTAAAATATAATTTTCGTCCCTTGGTACAAAAGCCTTACGCACTTGCCGTCCTCTTTCTGTCCTTATAGGTATATTCTGAAGGTTAGGATTATTGGAACTCAACCTGCCGGTAGCGGCAATGGTCTGTACGTAATCTGTATGCACGCGGCCGGTGTTTTTTTCGATCTGCCCGGGCAGCGCATCTATATAGGTGTTCTTCAATTTTACCAATCCACGGTAATCCAGTACACGCTGAATGATTTCGTAGTCTTTGGCCAATACAGAAAGTACATCTTCACTAGTGGAATATTGTCCGGTTTTGGTCTTTTTCGGTTTTTTTACCAGCTCCATTTTCTCAAAAAGGATAATTCCTAATTGTTTGGGAGAACCAATATTAAATTCCTCACCGGCATCGGCATATATTTTTTCTTCTAATTCCTTAATGTCGCTATCCAGCGCTTCGGAAAGTGAATTCAGGAACTTTTCATCAAGATTGATTCCTTCAAGCTCCATTTCGGCCAGCACTTTTACCAGCGGAATTTCAATCTCGTTAAATAATTTCCGGGTGTTTGCTTCATTAAGTTCTTTTTCGAAAAACTGCTTAAGCTGAAGGATAACATCTGCATCTTCTACAGCATATTCACATTGGCGATCCATCGGAATGTCCCGCATCGACTTCTGATTTTTCCCTTTCTTACCAACAACTTCAGATAAAGGCTGGGGGGAATAATTGAGATAGGTCTCTGCCAGGATATCCATATTGTGGCGCATATCCGGGTTTATCAGGTAATGAGCGATCATCGTATCAAACAGTTTTCCTTTGATTTCGATGCCATACCTGGCCATTACCTTAATGTCGTACTTTAAATTCTGACCAATTTTCTCGATGTTTTCATTTTCAAAAAAAGGTCGCAGTTCTTCAACGAGCTTTTGAGATTCATCTTTATCTTCAGGAAAAGGGAGATAAAAACCTTTTCCGGTTTCCCAGGAAAATGCAATCCCCACAAGTTCAGCATCCATAGGATTGGTGCTCGTGGTTTGTGTATCGAAACTTACACTCTGTTGCTTAATTAAATTCTGAAGAAAAAGCTTTCGCGCCATCTCTGTGCCTAAGCTTTGATATACATGTGCTGTATTTTCCAGTGATTTTCTACCTGAAGTAGGTTCAATTTTTTCTCCACCTCCAGATCCAAAAAGAGAGAATTGCCCTGCTCCCGCCACCTGCGCATTTTGCTTTGCCGAAGGGGAATTGGTAACCTGGGTTTGCGGGTGATCTTCTTCTCCGCTAAATAATTTTAAGAACTGATCCTTCAGCCTTCTAAATTCCAGTTCATCAAAAATCTCCTGGACCTTTTCGGCATCAGGCATCGAAAGTTCGTAATCTTCAGCATGAAATTTCACATCGCAGTCGGTAATAATGGCAGCGAGCTTTTTGGAAAGAATTCCCTGTTCCGCATGGGCTTCTACCTTTTCGCGCATTTTCCCTTTTAGCTTTGTGGTATTCGCGAGCAATTCTTCCATGCTGCCGAATTCCTTCAGAAATTTCTTGGCAGTTTTTTCCCCCACTCCGGGAAGTCCGGGGATATTATCTACGGCATCGCCCATCATTCCCAGGTAATCGATAACCTGCTCGGGTCGCTCTACACCAAATTTTTTCTGAACTTCAGGAATTCCCCAGATTTCTATACCATTTCCCATTCTTGCCGGGCGGTACATAAAAATATTTTCGGTCACCAACTGCGCAAAATCCTTGTCTGGCGTTACCATAAAAACCTTGTAATCTTCCTTTTCGGCCTGTTGTGCAAGGGTGCCAATTATATCATCGGCCTCGCAGCCGGGAAGCACCACAACCGGGATGTGCATCGCCTTTAAAATATCCTGAATTATTGGAATTGCCTGCATAATAGGCTCCGGAGTGGCATCGCGGTTGGCTTTGTATTCGCTAAACAGTTCTTTTCTTACTTCGCTACCTTCTTTATCAAAACAAACCGCCAAATGATCTGGTTTTTCCCGCCTAATCACATCAAACAGCGAATTGGTGAAACCCATAATTGCTGAAGTGTCGAAACCTTTGGAGTTGATCCTCGGGTTTTTAATAAAAGCATAGTAACCACGGAAGATTAGTGCGTATGCATCAAGTAAGAATAAGCGTTTTTGAGCGGACATATATTGATTCAAATGTTATTTACAGAATATTCCAAAACTACAAAGATAATGTCATTCTAAAAGAAAAGCCGTTCAGAAATGAACGGCTTAAAAGATTTAAATAGCGACCTGCCGGCGTTTATTGCGATAGCCGTAGTAGAGGATATAGGCATAGCAGAGCATCACCAGGATAAAAGCAATATTAAAGCTGAAGCTGTCCACAATATAACCGTAGGCCGGCGGGATAATCGCACCTCCCACAATCATGGTACAAAGTACACCAGATCCTTGCGGTTTATCGTCGCCCAGACCGTCTAATGCAAGACTAAAAATGGTTGGGAACATAATGGAGTTAAACAATCCAATGGCAATTATCGTCCACATTGCTACAAGGCCTGTGCTAAAATTGGTGATTATCAATAAGCCAATTGCGCAGGAGGCAAAAACACTCAGCACTACTGCGGGATTCATAATTTTTGTAAGGTAAGAGCCAATAAATCTTCCCACCATTGCACCTGTCCAGTAAAAGGTAACAAAAACCCCTACTATGGCCATGCTGCTGGATTCTGTCAATCCTGAATTCAGGGTCCATTCTGCGATATTCCGCATAAAGGGCGTGTCGCGTATGGTTTCAGATAATTCAAGGCTTAGAAAATAATTTACCATATAACTCCCCAGGGCAACTTCGGCCCCTACATAAAAGAAAAGCGCGATGGCACCCAGGATAAGATTTTTGTTCTTCAGTACTTTTCCGTAGTCGTTGGATGCTGCTGTATCTCCAATCTTCGGAAGTTTTACAAACAAAAAGACCACGGCTATTAGAATTATAAATGCTGCGATCCCAAGAAATGGTGTTTGTACTGCTGAAGCTTCAGCGATGTAATAATCTTTCTGTTCAGCTTCAGTCATAAAAGCAATTTCTTCAGAAGACATTACCTTGTCACTTAAGATAAAAAGTGCGCCAATAATTGGAGCGATAGCGGTTCCCAGGGAATTAAAAGCCTGGGAGAGATTGAGGCGGCTGGAAGCAGATTTTTCCGGGCCGAGAATGGTGACATAAGGATTGGCAGCCACCTGGAGAATTGTAATTCCGCCGGCAAGGATAAAATACCCAAGCATAAAAACCCCGAAGATTCTATAGGATGCAGCTGGATAAAAAAGCAAACAACCCACGGCCATAGTCACCAGGCCCAGAATAATTCCTTTTTTATAGCCGATTTTGGATAAAATATAACCCGCGGGAATAGAGAGCAGGAAATAGGCGCCAAAAAAGGCAAATTGCACCATCCCGGCCTGGAAATAGCTAAGGGTGAAAACCTCCCTTAACCTCGGAATTAAAGAATCGACCAGCACGGTGATAAAGCCCCAGAGAAAAAAGAGGATAGTTAAAAATATAAATGCGGTGCGATAAGATTTTTGTTGATTCATTGGTTAGTTATTCTTAGATGTAGTAGTTATGTAAGTTGTGAATTTTTGATATTGTCTTATAAATTTTGCCAAAGAAAACATTTTGTATGCAAAAAGAGCCGGTTTTCCTTGTTATATGTAAGATGGGGTGAAAGATACTTCTAAGACCTTAGATATTCAAATTTATAGTTTTGTAAGACGCTGAAGATTGTAGTGGCGGCATATAAAATTTCTATGTTATCATTAGCTAAAATAACTATAACAGGCAGTTATACAGAAAGATTAGAAGTATATTCGCGCAAAAATTATACAAGCCAATGCGTTGGATTATTTTTGTTGTTATTTATGTTTTGCTGGACGTTTATACGTACCAGGTTTTTAAAACCGTTAGCAGATATTCCTGGATTTACTATATCTACCTGTTCCTCTCCCTTGCTGTACTGGCAAACCTGCTTTATCAATTCAACAGTGGCGAAGGCGATGGCTGGGCTGGTGCCCGCTCTTATGCCGTGGGCTTCTTCCTGGTATTTTTTGTACCTAAGCTTATCTTTTTGATTTTTATGTTTGGGGAAGATGTTGTGAGGCTTTTTGTAGGTGGAGGTCGAAAATTGGCAAATTCGGGCACTGACTTTAATTTGCCTTCAAGAAGGAAATTTATTAGTCAAATTGCCCTTGGTCTTGCTGCAATTCCTTTTGTTTCCATGCTTTACGGAATGTATAAAGGCAGGTATGATTTTAGGGTTTTGAAGTATACCTTATATTTTGATGATTTGCCCGAGGCTTTTGACGGGTATAGAATTAGCCAGATTAGCGATATACACAGCGGCAGTTTTGATAACCATGAAAAAATTAAATACGGTGTGGATTTGCTTAGAGAACAGGACAGCGATGTGGTGTTTTTTACAGGAGATCTCGTAAATAATGAAGCAGCCGAAATGCAGAACTGGAAAGAATTGTTCTCCACCGTAAAAGCCCGGGATGGCGTATATTCTATTTTGGGAAATCACGATTACGGGGATTATAAAAACTGGGAAAGTGCAGCTGCCAAAAAGGCAAATATGGACACTTTAAAAGATATACATGCAGAAATGGGCTGGGACCTCATGCTGAACGAGCACCGCTTCCTGGAGAAAAACGGCGAACGAATTGCGCTGGTTGGAGTGGAAAACTGGGGAGCAGGCGGATTTAAAAAGAACGGCGATCTCGACAAGGCTTCTGAAGGGTTAACAGCTAAAGATTTTAAGATTCTGCTTAGCCATGATCCTTCACACTGGGACGAGAAAGTGCGTACAGACGATAAACATTTTCAGTTAACTTTAAGCGGCCATACCCACGGGATGCAGTTTGGGATAGAAATTCCCGGCTGGTTTCGATGGAGTCCGGTGCAATACCGTTACGAACACTGGGCCGGAATTTATGAAGAAATGGGTAGGGTTTTAAATGTAAACCGCGGCTTTGGATTTCTGGCTTATCCCGGGCGGGTTGGAATATGGCCTGAAATAAGTGTAATTGAACTGAAAAAAGGCCCGAAACCTGCATAATAATAAGAATTTGCTATATTTGAGTATGCCGGCATTTAAGGTGTATAAATCTAATTGTGATAAAAGCTTGGTTTTATGTCAAAATTTGGTGAATTAGTAGATCTCAACATCCCTGTATTGTTGGATTTTTATACTGAATGGAACGATGCTTCCAAAGCAATGCACCCGGTTTTAAGGGATGTTGCCGCTGCACTTGGCGATAAGGCCAAAGTGATAAAAATTGACGTAGACAAAAATGCCCAGCTTGCAGAAGCCCTGCGCGTAAAAGCCCTCCCCACGCTAATGATCTATAAAAATGGCGAAATGAAATGGCGGCAGAGTGGGGAACAGGATGCCAATACCATTATAGGGCTTATTAAAGAGTACGTTTAAAGGCTTTTGAAGCTGAAGTTCTTCTTTTTGTAATATTCCAGCACCTGCGGCAGCACTTTTTGCAAATTTTTAAAGGCTTTCCTGCTGTCGTGAAAAACGATGATGCTCCCTTCTTCTGAATTTTTCAAAATATTTTTCAGGCACTCTTCTTCAGTTAATTCTGAATCAAAATCCCAGCTAATCACATCCCACATCACCAACTGATAACCGAAATTTGCCAATTTTTGGGCCTGGCTGTTTTTTATCCTTCCGTAGGGAGGGCGAAAGAGTCTGGTAGTTTGTAGTTTGTAGTTCGTAGTTTGGAGTTCTTCGTTTTTTTCTGAAGTTATTGCTTTTTCAGCCTTAAAAACGTTTTCAATATATGCTGAAGTTGAGGTTTTCCAGCCGTCCAGATGATTAAAAGTATGATTTCCCACGCTGTGCCCTTCAGAAAGTATTCTTCTGAAAATTTCGGGATGTTTTTTCACATTATCGCCAATGCAAAAGAAGGTTGCGCGGGCATTATATTCTTTTAAAAGGTCCAGAACCCACGGAGTGATTTCAGGAATTGGCCCGTCGTCAAAAGTGAGGTAAATACTCTCCGGAATTTCCATCTTTGTCCATCTGCGGGGGTAAAGCCGCCTTAGAATTAAAGGATATTTAACCAGAAATTTGTTCATGGTACTTTCTGCGGAAGATGAAATCTTGTTTCTACGGTAATTTACTTTACCAGTATGATTATTTTTTTATGGTCTGTATGTTCCTGCAAGGTTTTTTTAACCTTGTAGGTATGTCAAGTACACAAACCTACAAGGATTTTTAAACCTTGCAGGAGGTGAAAATGTTGTCTGGACCCTATGGTGTTCATTCAAAATTCAAAATTTTAATTTTCAGGGCACTCCCAAAAATGGCAATTATCGGCCTGCTAATTAAAACCTGATCTTTTTCTTCCGAAGAAAAATTCAGCCATATTACAAATTATGAATTATGGCTGAATTATTTTTTACTCCTGAAGCTCTTCCGCCGGAATTTCTTCAGAGAAAGTATCTACACCCTGCTGCGGATTCAGCTCCCGGTCAAACTGCTCTTCAATTAGTTGCTGCGAAGGAGCGGGATTGGTATCTATTTCTTCATCTTCAGCATAAAAATGCCTGAATAACCGTAAATACTCGTTAAATTCTTCTGCTTTTTCCTTAACAATCTCCTCGTCCTGCTGTCTTACAAGAATGTCTATAATGGAACGGTACCTCTCAATGTCGTTTATAATTTCACTTGCATAGCGATACTGCCTGTCCTGGTCCCAGGTGCTGTAATACCTAAGGTTCTCCTGGTATTTTGTGGCAATCTGTTCCCAGAGATTTCTTGCTTTTTCTACTTCGTTAACTTCGTAATAACCTTCAATAAAGGGTTCCACAAGGGAATAATAACCATATTTATCCAATGGCATTTTTTCAATTCCCAAATCAAGGATTTCTTTAGCAGCCGCGGTATCCTGCTCCTGGAGGAGGTTTTCTACGAGGCGCGCAAGGTTGCTTCTGTAGGTAATTGCATTTTTTCGGGTTTCCGGATCGTGGTAAAGGTCCGGATCTTCCATATTGCCCCAGTCCCATTTTTTCACAATATTGTACATTTTTTCGGTATTCACCCTTCCCATATCAAAAGGATTCCTGGGGTTAACAGGGGTGCGGATAGGAACGAGCTTATAGGCCACTCCTTCCAGCTGCAGGTAGTCCTTCATCCAGAGGTAATCCTCGTCACCAAAGCTGCCACCGGTAAAGTAAATTGGGCGCTCCCACTGGTTATTGGCAATTACATCCAGCATCATTAACCTGTTTTTGTACAGTACGCTTTGATCGATATGGATGTCTATATGGTCCACAATAAGATCGCTCTCATCCTCCTGTACAATTCCGTTTTGTAATACCTTTTGCTTATTTACCGGAATTCTGATATTCTGGGTAGGGAACGTGTTAATGGTTTGTCCGCCTCTAAGTTCGGCCTGTGTGCGGGCGTCGTCACTTTCAATATAATTTAACCATGTATTTATAGAAAGTGTATCACTGGTTCGCTCATCCAGAAATATAGCATCGTTTTTACCGGTATAGAAATCGTGTTCCAGTTGAGACGGGACGGGGTCACTTTCAAAAGCCTTGCGCTTCATCTGGTCAATATACCAGTCGGTCGCAAAGAGGCTGGTGTTCACAACACGCACGTCTGTCCGGTACTTCTCCACCTGCTGGACATACCATAAAGCGAAGGTGTCGTTATCTCCAATAGTGAAAATAATTCCGTTTTCCTCTACAGAATCCAGGTACATTTTTGCCATTGCAAGTGCGGTATAGCGGCCGGACCTGTTATGATCGTCCCAGTTCTCACTAGCCAGCAGCGTAGGAACGGCGAGTAAAGTACCAACAATTACTATAGGTACTGCGAGTTTGGGTTTTAAATAGTCTTTGAGCATGTCTATTAAGGCATAGACCCCAAAGCCTATCCAGATCGCAAAAACGTAAAAAGAGCCAACCAGGGCATAATCCCTTTCCCGTGGCTCGAACGGACGCTCATTCAGATAAATTTTAAGTGCTATACCGGTAAAAAGGAAAAACACAAGCAGCACCCAAAAGTTGTTTTTGTCCCTTTTAAACTGAAAGACGAGGCCTATTAATCCTAAAATCAAGGGTAGGAAATAGTAAGTGTTCCTGGCTTTGTTATTTTCTACATCGCTGGGCAGCTCGTCCTGCGGCCCCAGGTGCATTTCATCAATAAAATCGATGCCGCTAAGCCAGTTTCCGTTTAAGTCTGTATATTTTCCCTGCACATCGTCCTGCCGGCCCACAAAATTCCACATAAAGTAACGCCAGTACATATAACCAATCTGGTATTCCAGTAAATAAGCAATATTGGAGGCAAAAGAAGGTTTTTCTACATCTATATAATCGCTAAACCTTTGCAGGAACTGGTGATAATCCTCATTGTCCAGTTGATTTGCATTGTAACTTCTCCGGAATTCGTTAATGGCCTGCATGAGCTGCTCTTCGCCCTGATATTCAGGTTTAACTGTAAATTCCAGGGGACCGGTAAATTCCATGTAATTTACGGCGTGCTGGGTGCTCCACATTCGGGGTAGAATAGCCTTATGGTCATCATCCAGGTTCTGCCTGGCGTTCTTGTAATCATTTACAATAACATATTTTCCCTGTTCTTCATCTTTTTCATACAGAGGCTTTGCATCCAAGTACGGATTATCCTCGTCCAGGCCAGAATACATTTCTGACCATTGCGGGCCGTAGAAAAGGTGCGTTTCCCCATATTGTTCCCTGTTATAATACGCCAATAGTTTCCGGGCATTATTGGGACTATTTTCATTAATTACCGTTGGCGCGTTGGAGCGAATGGGAAGCATCATCCAACTGGAGAAACCAATAAGGATAAAGAGGATGCAAAGAAACAGTGTATTTAGCTGGTAAAAATTTCTTTTGCGGGTATAGTTTATTCCGAAGTAGAATGCAGCCACAATAACGACAAAAGCGATAATCGTTCCTGTGTTAAACGGAAGCCCCAGCGAGTTGGTAAAAAATACTTCTGAAGCCGAGAAAAAAGTTAGCGTGTAGGGTAGCAGAAGTTTAAAGATAAACAGTAACACGGCAACCACCACCACATTGGCAATAATGAAATTTTTTACCGTAACTTTTTTGTAATTTTTAAAGAAGTAAAGGAATCCAATAGCAGGGATTGTTAGCAACCCAAGAAAGTGGACACCAAAGGAAAGGCCAATAACCAGGGAAATGAGGATTACCCAGCGGTTGCCACGTGGTTTAAACATATCCCTCTCCCAAAGCAGCCCCAGGTAGAATAAAATGGCCATAAAACAGGAGGCCATGGCATAAACTTCAGCCTCAACAGCACTAAACCAGAAACTATCGGTAAAGGTAAAGGCAAGGGATCCAACCAAAGCACTCCCTAAAACCGACATTTTTTTAGATGCGGAAATCTTAGAAACAGGTCCGGTAATTTTTAGCAGAAGCAGTGAAATGGACCAGAACATAAAAAGAATGGTAAAGGCACTGGCTACACCAGACATAAAATTGACCATTAATGCCACCTGGCTATCATCTGGTGCGAACGTAGAAAAGAAAGCGCCCATCATTTGATAAAACGGTGCTCCCGGGGGGTGACCGACTTCAAGATTGGCAGAAGTTGCGATATATTCTCCTGCATCCCAGAAACTTGCAGTAGGTTCCAGGGTTAAAGAGTAAGTGATAAGTGCGATAATAAAAACCAGCCATCCCAGGATTTTGTTCCACTTACGAAAGTTGAAATCTGTCATTTTTGTGTAATGTTGAATCCCTCAAAGAGGGTATGGTTGCCCGGGGCCTGCCCCGATTTTTTAATTTTTTCCCAATTCCCCTCGTAAACATTCCCAGAGGTTTCTTATATTAATGTGGCGAATTTAATAATAAATATGTGAATGCCTGATGAACGCTCTTTAAAAGGAATTATTTTCTTTGGAAGCAGAAAAACAGGTCCTTTTACAGCCTAAGAGAGGTCCTGGGATCACTGAATTTTACAAGGGAAAAGAATTTTTTCGATAATTTTGATGAAAATGTTTGTGTAAAAAGAACTTTGTTTTAAATTTGCATCCGCATTTAAGCATTGGCCTATGGTGTAACTGGCAACACGTCTGGTTTTGGTCCAGAAGAGTCTAGGTTCGAGCCCTAGTAGGCCAACTAAAATGTAAAACCGAATTCTGCAAAGAGTTCGGTTTTTTTGTTTTTGATAAAATTGGCGAGAAGTTTATCCGGATCATTCCTAAATGTTGTGGACCAGGCAAAGATGTTAACCAGAGTAGGAGAAAGTTAATATTTCCATATTCACTAATGCACGAATAAATAGTTGTTTATTTTCTTTCGTTTAGCATATATACAGACCTCACAGGTTTTTAAAACCTGTGAGGTCTTTTAGTAGCAGCGGATAAGCATATGCATTGCATTGGCTTAAAAACACATTTTTTTAATTTTAAGTTTGGTGGTTTTTAGGAACAGACTAAGAAGTGCTACTCTAAATCGTCAGTTTTATTTTAAAACAATTTCTTCATTATCAACAGTAAAATCCAGGGATTTGCTCACTAATTGATTGAGATTAATTCCCTTTTTAGCAGCCAGCATAAATAGTTTTTTATGTACTTTTTTGTCTATCCGAACATTAAAGCTGCCTCTAAAAATTTTGTCTGGTTTTTTTCCTATTTTCTTGCAAGTCTCCAGATAATCATCTACCGATTCCCGGAAGTTATTTTCTAATTCAGAAACAGATTCTCCTTCAAAAAGAATTAAATCATTTATTCCCTGTATTTTTCCAAAAAAAACTTTATCGTCGGCACTAAAGGCTACAGTACCTAAATACCCATTATATTCTAAATAATTTTTCATTACAGCTCTAATTTTTCAATTACCTGTTCAATGATATACTTTTTTACGACATTCTGAGGATGTGGTTTGTGCGCTATTATAACATCATTGTCCTTTTTTATATTTATAAACTTTCTCCTGGATCCTCCCGTCTTTCCTCTTTTCTTTAACTCAATATAGCCATAGTGCTCAAGTACCTGAGAAAACTCCTCCCAGTTAGATCTTTTTGAATGCTTAAGAATTTTTGAAAAAGCTTTTCAATTCTGGATATATACAAATATATACAAACCGAAAGAATTGCAACTAAATTTTAGTTGCTTTAACTTTGTGTTCTGCGTGTCAAAGGAATAGCTGATTTTGCTGATTTGTAATTTTCTTGCAAGGGAGATTTATGAGGGAAGAGATAGATAGCGATAATTGCCAATTATCGGCATATACTTTGTCAAAAGTTCAAATTCAGAAATCCTAATGAACGGTTTCCTGTAATTGAATAGGCTGTAGATTTAATTCTTCTGCTTCAGCTTTATTTTCTGTTATTTTATAGAAGGTGTTTAACTTCAGGTTTTCCAGGATTTGGGTAGTGCCACTGCCTGCCCAAAGGATTTTTACTTCATTTATTGCTGATGCTTTTCCTAATCCTATTTGCGCTTGTAAAGTAGAACAACCAAAACTTCCTCCTGAACTAATTGTATGAAATATTGAACGTTCAAGTCCTTCTTCTTCTGTAACTTTTACCTCAATTTTACTGCCAATTGCTGCCCTGTTGGCCTCTGTTCCTTCCAGTTTTAAGCTTATCCAGTTGTTCTCATCCTGATACGGATTTATGTAAAGCGAATTAAAAAAATTATCACCTTCATAGGCGCCTCCCATAACCACATGAACGTCCTGATCGCCATCATTATCAATATCAGAAAATGAGACGGCGTGACCTTTTTGGATATGTCCAAATCCTCCGGCGGTGGTGACATCCTGAAATTCTTTTCCGGAATTATTTCGGAATACCCGGTTTGGAATAATGGATTCATAACTTACTTCGCCGGTGCTCAGGTAGATGTCGGGATAACCATCGTTGTCCAAATCACCATAATTTGCACCCATGGCATATCCTATTTTCTTCAGTCCCACTTCAGCGGAAACATCAGTAAAAGAACCTTTATTATTTTGGTAAAGGCGCATGGTTTCGGCCTTATTTGGTTCTCCTAAATATTCTTTCACAATATCTGGAACTATAGTGTAAAAGTCACTTCTTCTGTAACCGGCTACAAAAATATCCATCCACCCATCGTTATTGTAATCGAAGGACCAGGTGGGGAAACTGGAAATTTTTTCTTCCAGACCCATCCGGGATCCGGCTTCCTCAAAATTGATATTACCGCTTTCACCAATACCTTTGTTGATATATACCAGATTTTTACTTGAAGATTGAAGTGTGGAAATATAGATATCCATCCACCCGTCATTATTGTAATCTCCGGTGGTTACTCCCTTTACATAATAGGGTTCTTTTTCACTACTTACATTAAGCCCTGCCTTGGTTGTAAAGTTAGAAAAAGTACCATCTCTGTTGTTTATAAAGAATTCACAAGGGTTGATGTTCTCTTTGTCAGACTCATTTCCGATAAACAGGTCTGTCCAGCCATCATTGTTAAAATCTGCCCAGGTTGCAGTTTGGGTAGGATAAAAAGATAGTAAACCTGCTTCTATAGTTACATCGGTAAAGGTATTATCTCCATTATTTTTTAGCAGGGAATTAGGATGTTTACCCAGATTTCCCATCCAGGCACCGCGCAAAATAAAAATATCCAGAAAACCATCATTATTATAATCGGCCTGCACCATATTAAGGCCTCCTTTAACTTCCTGCAAACCTGCAGTTTCAGTTTTTTCTGAAAAACTACCATCCCCGTTATTAATAAAATATTGTAGTTTTCCGGAAGGAAACCAACTGGAAACAAGCACGTCTAAAAGATTGTCATTATTAAAATCGTCTACTATACTACCTCCGGATAAATCATCAACGTTTAACCCTAATTTTGGGGCAATGTCTTCAAACTTTTTTAATGGGTATTCCGATTCAAAAACACTTTCAGGAATTAACCATTTTTCTGGTACGCCTTCAGGATATTCCCCTAAAGTCATGTAGGCAACATTTAAGAGCCAGAGACTTCCATAATCGTGAGAATCCTGCTTCAAAAATTGCTCATAAAGACTAATGGCCTTTCTGGACCCTTCAGGAGCCTGATGATATCCTTCGGGATCAATAGGAATAATGCAGGATGCAGAAGCATTATGGTGATGTATACAATTTTGTTGTTCTCCCAGCCGCATATAGGCAAGGGCCAGTAAAGGACCTATTTTTTCTTCTTCAAATGCCTCTAGTTTATATCGCAATGTGCCCTTATCACTTTCTTCCCATAATCTTTCCAGTATCTCGATGGCATCTTTTGTTTTACCCGCATACAGTAGTGCATCTGCTTTCCTAAGATTGTAGCGTTCTTTGTGATTTTTGGGAGCTACTTTGGATAGACTGTCAAAATAAGCAATTCTTAAGGAGGATGCATAAATGTTTTCAGAGATATAAAATTGATCCTCAGCTGTTTTTTTTATTATTTCAGGCATTGTTTCTTTCTCATTACAAGAGACAAGTAATAGAAACGATAAAAAAATAATGCCTGTTATGTACTTCATGATATTGTGTTTCCCTCCTGTATATTTCCTAAATATAAAATATTAGAAAACAATTCTTTATGTTCTTGGTGTTTGGCAAATATAGGATAGAAATGTTATATGCATTCCAGGAACAAATAAGTTTTCCAATCGTTTAGGTAAATCTTTATGTGTTCTATAGCGAATTAGTTTCTCTAATCTTATAAATGAAGACCGAAAATTGGCAATTTTCGGTACATATTAGTAAGCGCAACAAATGGAATCTTAACTTCAGGATTTTCCTTCAAATGAATTAGCTTTTGTAAATTCGTGTAAAACAGAAACTGTGGCGAAAAACGAGTTTTTTCAGAATAAAAATGTCTTTAATGTCCTTTTTGAAGCTGCTTCCGAAGGAATTATTGTGGTGGATGCTTCTCAAACAATAATTGCCGTAAACTCTGCTGCAGAATATATGTTTGGATACCAATCTGGAGAATTAACAGGGGAGCCCCTTAACCTACTTATCCCAATGAATTACCGGCCCAACCACGGCCAACATTTTTCAAGGTTTTTAGAGAGTAGTGAAAAAAGGCAAATGGGGCATGGGAGGGACCTTCATGGCTTAAAAAAAGATGGTAGCCAATTTCCTGTTGAAGCGGGTTTAAACCCTTTTAAAATAGATGGTGAGGATTATGTGATGTCGCTTGTTATCGATATTAGTATTAGAAAGGAGAC